>CAMPCG010000036.1 GCA_946644025.1 uncultured Prevotellaceae bacterium
GATGAGCTGGTCGGCAATCTCGAGGGCCTGCTCGCCGTTGTCGGGCTGCGAGATGTAGAGGTTGTCCACGTCGACACCCAGCTTCTGGGCGTAGAAGCGGTCGAAGGCGTGCTCGGCATCGATGAAGGCGGCGATGCCTCCGGCCTTCTGTGCCTCGGCGATGGCATGGATGGCCAGCGTGGTCTTTCCCGACGACTCGGGACCGAAGATTTCTATGATGCGCCCCTTGGGGTAGCCGCCCACGCCGAGGGCGGCGTTCAGGCCGATGCTGCCCGTGGGGATGACGTCGACATGCTCCGTCTGCTCGTCGCCCATGCGCATGATGCTCCCCTTGCCAAAGTCCTTCTCAATCTTCGACATGGCGGCCTGCAACGCCTTCAGCTTCTCCTGCTGCGGGTTCAGGGCCTCTGTGTTTTCTTCTTTCTTTGCCATAATTCTAATTTACTATTTACGATTTACTATTTGACTAATTACTCATTACTCATTACTAATTAGATAAGAGCTTGTAGTACTCCGTGGCCCCGAGCAGGAAGCATCCTGTGCCATAGTCCTCGAAGTCGGGTATGCGGGTGTAGCTCAGCGGCTGTCCGGCCGAGGGGTCCTTGCCCGTTCCCTGCATCCATCCGAGGAAGCCGTCGGGATGTACGCAGGTCTTGACCATGCCCTGCCAGGCGCGGTCGGAGGCGGGGCGATATACGTCGGCCTTGAGGTAGCCCTTGTTCATGCCCCAGGCGAAGCCATAGAGGAAGAGGGCCGTGCCGCTGGTCTCGGGCATGGCGTAGTTGGAAGAGACGAGGCTGGGGTTCCACAGCCCGTCCTCGCGCTGGCAGCGCAGCAGTCCCTCGCTCATGAGCATGAAGTCGCGCTTCAGCTCCTTGTACGCCTTTGACTTTTCGGGCAGCAGGTCCATGCAGCGCACCAGGGCGGCGTAGACCCAACCGTTGCCGCGGCTCCAGTAGCACTGCCGGCCGTCGGGCTCCTTGTAGGGCGGCACATAGTCGGCATCGCGCCACCACAGCCCCTCCTTCACGTTGAAGAGGCCGCCACCACACTCGTTGCGGCTCCAGCGGTACATCTTCATGGCGTGGTCGAGGTATCGCTTCTCGCCCGTGACGGTGTACATCTGCACGTAGAGCGGCATGGCCATCTGTATGGCGTCAATCCACGTCCACCAGCCGTAGAGCGAGCCGTTCTTCGGGTTGACGGTCTGCATCTGGTGGTCCAGGTTCTCACGTACATTGTCTATATATTTGCCGCTGACGGCCGTCCACTGGCCCAGCGCCATCTGGCCCAGCTCGAGGTAGGTCTGGCCGCAGCACTGGTCGTCGGCGTCGCAGGTCTGCGTGCCGTTGCGGGGGGTCCACTTGTGAAACTCGGCCCAGGTGAGGGCGTAGTCCATGTAGCGCTGCTGAGGGTCGATGCGCTGCAGCGCCATCAGCCCCTCGTAGTAGACGGCGCGGGTCCACAGCGAACTGGGGCGCACCCGCTTCCAGTTGGTGGGCACGGTGGGGTCTTCATATTTGGCCATGAAATAGTCGTTGGCCAGTCGGGCGGTCTTCAGCACATCGTCGGCCGTCGTCTGCGCCGACGTGATGAGCGAACAAAATGTAAAAGCTGCAATGGAAAGTAGTCTTTGAATGGTCATCATAGCATTATTAAGTATTATTTTACGGCGCAAAGATACAACAATTATACGAAACAGCCAAAAAATCCCGCAAATTGTTTGGCGGTTTCGGGGAAAAGCAGTAATTTTGCCGCCAGAAACAGAAAGAACTAACATTATGACACATCGGAATGCATACTTTTACGGCTTTTATTATTACTTTGCAGCAAAGTTGTGAAGCGGTTAGACGTATGCATATATTAAGATAATGTAGAAAGAAAAAGCCCCGCTTCACCAGATAGTGACAGCGGGGCCGTTTTTTTCGACAGAAGGACTTTTTTCGACAGAAGGACAGAAGGACATATAGAAAGGACATATATAGTGAACACCATCATTCTTTTCGTTTATTGTGCGGCCTGCGAGGCCGCCACCGCCAAGTAAAAAGGAAATAGTTATTTCGCTTAACATAATTAACACAAGAACAAAGAAATGGAACTGGAACTTCAACCCCTGAACTTACCAAGTGACAACGAACGCCCCTTCGTGATTGCCGGCCCGTGCTCGGCCGAGAGCGAGGAGCAAGTGATGAACACCGCCATGCAGCTGGCCATGAAGGGCTGCCACAACTTCCGCGCCGGCGTGTGGAAGCCGCGCACGAAGCCCGGCGGCTTCGAGGGCCACGGCGAGAAAGCCCTGCCATGGATGCAGCGCGTGAAGCAGGAGACGGGCATGAACGTGGCCACCGAGGTGGCTACGCCGCAGCACGTGGAGCTGGCCCTGAAGTACGGCATCGACATCCTGTGGGTCGGCGCCCGCACCACGGCCAACCCCTTCGCCATGCAGGCCCTGGCCGACGCCCTGCGCGGCACCGACGTACCCGTCTTCGTGAAGAACCCGGTGAACCCCGACCTTGAGCTGTGGATAGGAGCCATGGAGCGACTCAACCAGGCCGGCGTGAAACGTCTCGGAGCCATACACCGCGGATTCTCCAGCTACGAACAGAAGATTTACCGCAACAACCCGCTGTGGCAGGTGCCCATAGAGCTGCGCCGACGGGTGCCCGAGATGCCCATCATCTGCGACCCCAGCCACATAGGCGGACGGCGCGAACTCATAGCACCGCTATGCCAGCAGGCCATGGACCTGGGGGCCGACGGACTCATCGTCGAGAGCCACTGCGACCCCGACAAGGCATGGAGCGACGCCAAGCAGCAGGTAACGCCCGACGTGCTCGACTACATCCTCTCGCTGCTCGTCATACGCGACGAACATGCCGCCACAGAGGGAATACACGAGATGAGAAAGCAGATAGACGAGCTGGACAACCAGATTATGGACATCCTCGCCAAGCGCATGAAGGTGTGCCGCGAGATAGGCCAGTACAAGAAAGAGCACAACATGACCGTGCTGCAGGCCACACGCTACAACGAGATACTCAACAAGCGCGGCGTGCAGGGCTCGCTCAGCGGCATGGCACCAGAGTTCGTGGCCAAGGTCTTCGAGAGCATACACGAGGAGAGCGTGCGCCAGCAGATGGAAATCATCAACAAGTAGGGAGCGCAGCGGCACGCGATAAGCAGGCAATAATGGACGGCGGAAACATTTTTTGAAAGATTTATTTGTGTATGTCGGAAAATAAGCGTAATTTTGCACGCAAAAACCAAAACAATATTAAAATGAAGCAGATAAGCAAGATTATCCTCCCCCTTCTGGCACTGTTACTGCTTGCCGGTTGCACCAGTCAGAAAGACGTACCCTACTTCCAGAACTCTGCCGACGTAGACCTCTCGCGGTCGCAGTACCTCTACGACGCGCGCATCATGCCCAAGGACCAGCTCACCATCACCGTCAGCTGTATCGACGACCAGGCTGCCGCTCCCTTCAACATGACCGTGCCCACGCCCTACTCGCTGTCCACCCGCAGCACCTACTCGCAGCCCATGCTGCAGACCTACCTCGTGGACAACGAAGGTAACATACAGTTCCCCATCGTGGGCCAGCTGCATGTGGGCGGACTGACCAAGGCCGAGGCCGAGAAAATGATTGAGGCAAAGATAAAGCCCTACATGTCGGTGGCCGAGAAGCCTATCGTCACCGTGCGCATACCGGGATACCAGATATCGGTCATCGGCGAGGTGGCACGCCCCGGAACGTTCAACGTGTCGCGCGAGAAGATTACCATCCTCGAAGCACTGGCACAGGCCGGAGACCTCACCATCTACGGACAGCGTAAGAACGTGCAGCTCATACGCGAGGACTCCACAGGCATGAAGTCCATACACTACTTCGACCTTACCGATGCCAACATCATCAACTCGCCCTACTTCTACCTGCAGCAGAACGACGTGGTCTATGTCACGCCCAATAAGGTGAAGGCACAGAACTCAAGCGTGGGTAGCATGACGACGCTCTGGTTCTCGGCAACCTCCATCCTCATCTCGCTCACATCGCTGCTCTACAACATCCTGAAGTAATTCATTTCAGGGAGTGAAAAGGGAGTGAAAGGGACGATACACTTGCCTTGCAACAGTGCAAATAAAGTATCGTCCCTTTCACTCCCTCTTTATTTCCCTTTCACTCCCTCTAAACTCCCTCTACACTCCCCTTCACTTCCCTTTTACTTCCCCTTCACTTCCCCTTTACTCCCTTAAAACTATGAAATTCGTCAGTTGGAATGTCAACGGCCTCCGCGCCTGCGAAGGAAAGGGTTTCAGCAACACATTTCGTCTTCTGGACGCAGACTTCTTCTGCCTCCAGGAGACGAAAATGCAACCAGGACAGCTCGACCTGAACTTTGAGGGCTACGAGAGCTACTGGAACTCGGCCGACAAGCGAGGCTATAGCGGCACGGCCATCTTCACTCGCCACAAGCCCCTCAGCGTCGTGATGGGCATGGGCATCGATGAGCACGACCACGAGGGACGCGTCATCACCCTGGAGATGCCCGACTTTTACCTTGTCAATGTCTACACCCCCAACTCGCAAGACGGGCTGAAACGGCTGGAATACCGCATGACGTGGGACGACGACTTCCGCAGCTACCTCAAAAGGCTCGACCAGCAGAAGCCCGTCATCGTCTGCGGAGACATGAACGTGGCCCACGAGGAGATTGACATCAAGAACCCCAAGAGCAACCGCCGCAACGCCGGCTTCACCGACGAGGAGCGCGCGAAATTCAGCACGCTGCTCGACAGCGGATTCACCGACACCTTCCGGCAGCTGCACCCCGAAGAGGTGTGCTACTCCTGGTGGTCATACCGTTTCCAGGCCCGGGAGAAGAACGCCGGCTGGCGCATAGACTATTTCCTCGTCAGCAACCGTCTGCAGACGGCCGTCAGCAGCGCGTCCATCCACACCGACATCTTCGGCAGCGACCACTGCCCCGTAGCGCTGACCGTCAATTAGTCGGCTGCCTTCTCCTCGGGAGCAGACGTCTCGGCCTCACAACGCTCCATCGAAGGGAAGACGAAAGGCAAGGCCAGCGCGGTGACAACGGCAAGATAGCCGAAAGCCGGCTCATAGCCCAGCATATAATATAATAAGGTGTTGCCGATGAGCACATCGCCAAGCATCGTGAGGCGCAGTATGCCCCACTTCCTTAGTGCGGGAGCCTTGCGCTCCTGCAGGTCGGCTTTCACCTTGGGAAAGCTGAAAAGCTTGAGCGACAGCGGCAACACGGCAAACGTAATCAGGGTGGCCACCGTCTGAAGCACGAACCGCGGCTGGTCTGACAGGCCGGAGAACACGGCAAGGTCAAAGGCCATACACTCTCCGCAGACATACAGCCCCGCTGCAATGGAGCAAATCAGCACAAACAGCACCATAAGGATGTCTCTTGTCTCTTTCATATCCTATTTCCTCAATTAGAATTATCACTGATTACTTACCCTCAAACGGTGTACGGTTGAGGATGGAGCGTCCCAGCGTCACCTCGTCGGTATACTCCAGTTCGTTGCCCACGGCAATGCCCCGGGCAATGACCGTGACGTTGACGCCCGTATGTGCCAGTTTGCGGTAGATGTAGAAGTTGGTGGTGTCGCCCTCCATGGTGCTGCTGAGTGCAAGGATGACCTCCTTGACCTTGGCTGTTGGTGGTTGGGTGGCGGGTGTCGGTTGTTGGGGGGCCACGCGCTCGACCAGCGACTCTATCTCCAGGTCTGAGGGGCCTATGCCGTCCATGGGCGAGATGAGTCCGCCAAGCACATGGTAGAGGCCGTGGAACTGCTGCGTATTCTCGATAGCCATCACGTCCTGTATATTCTCCACGACACAGATGACGGAAGCGTCGCGCCGACGGTCAGAACAGATGGGGCACACATCTGTATCGCTGATGTTGTGGCACACGCGACAGAACTTCACCTCGCGCCGCATGGTGGCCACGGCCTCGGAGAAGCGCACCACGTCGGCCACATCCTGGCGCAGCAGATGGAGCACCAGTCGCAAGGCGGTCTTGCGGCCTATGCCCGGCAGACGCGAAAATTCCTGCACCGCCTGCTCAAGTAGTCTGGAAGGATATTGCTGGGTATTCAATCTTCACAACCTTCAATCTTCACAACCTTCAATCTCCGGCCTTCAATCTCCGACCTTCAATCATCAGCCCTCAATCTCCGAAAGCTCGAGCCAGCGCATGGACTTCTCGTCGAGTTCCTCCTTCAGCTGGGGCAGGCGCTTGCTCAGTTTCGTTATCTCGTCGACCGACGTCGTGCCGCCGCAGAGCGCCTCCTCTATCTGCCGCTGCTCGGCCTCGAGGGCGGCAATGTCTTTCTCCAGCTGCTCAAACTCGCGCTTCTCCTTGTAGGTCATCTTGCGAGGAGCAGCCTCTCCCCTGGTCCCTCCTTGTGAGGGAGGGGAATAATTACCCTTTCCACCTGATTTATCAGTACCAGCGGTGTCTGCTCCCTTCCCTGCAGGGAGGGGCTGGGGGGTGGGTCTGTCAGCAGAGGGTCTACTCCCTTCCCACGCCCTGTACTGCGTGTAGTTGCCGGGGAAGTCCTTCACCACGCCGTCGCCCTTGAACACGAGCAGATGGTCCACCACCTTGTCCATGAAGTAGCGGTCGTGGGAAACGACGATGACGCAGCCGGGGAAGTCCTGCAGGTATTCCTCCAGAATCTGGAGCGTGACGATGTCGAGGTCGTTGGTAGGCTCGTCGAGGACCAGAAAGTTGGGCTGCCTCATGAGCACCGTACAGAGATAGAGCTTGCGCCGCTCGCCGCCGCTGAGCTTCGCCACGTAGCTGTATTGCTGTTCGTTGGTGAAGAGGAAATGCTGCAGCAGCTGTGTGGCGGTGAGGTGGCGTCCCTGTCCAAGGTCCACATACTCAGCAATGTCGCGCACCACGTCGATGACCTTCTGGTCCTCACGGAACTTCAGTCCTTCCTGCGAGAAATAGCCAAACCGCACTGTCTCGCCGATGACGATACGTCCGCTGTCGGGCTGCAGTTCGCCGAGGAGCATCTTCAGGAACGTAGACTTGCCCGTGCCGTTGTTGCCCACGATGCCCATCTTCTCGAAACGGGAGAAGTTGTAGTAGAAGTCCTTGAGGATTGTTACTCGGGGTGAGCGGTGAGGGGTGAGCGGTGAGGGGTGGGAGGTAGGAGGAATATTCTGCTGCGAAGGTAACCTCTCACCCTCCACCACTTCGCTCTCACCTCCAAAAGCCTTCGAGATATACTGGCACTCGAAAATCTTCGAGCCGATATACACGTTGCTGGCTTTCAGGCGTATGGCGCGTTCCTCCACGCGGGCCTTCGCCACCCGTTCCAGTTCATAGAAAGCATCTTCGCGGCTCTTCGCCTTATGTCCGCGTGCCTGGGGCATACGGCGCATCCACTCCAGCTCCGTGCGGTAGAGGTTGTTGGCGCGGGCAATCTCGGCGCGCCGGTTGTCCAGCCGTTCCTGCCGCTTTTCCAGATAGTAGCTGTAGTTGCCCCGGTAGGTGTAGATGGTGCGGTCGTCTAATTCGAGGATGACGGAGCATACGCGGTCGAGGAAGTAGCGGTCGTGGGTGACCATGAGCAGCGTCTTGTTGCCCCGGCCCAGGAATCCCTCGAGCCACTCAATCATTTCGAGGTCGAGGTGGTTGGTAGGCTCGTCGAGAATCAGCATGTCGGGCTCGGTGATGAGCACATTGGCCAGTGCCACGCGTTTCTGCTGGCCTCCCGATAGCTGTCCCATGGGCTGCTGCAGGTCGCGTATCTTCAGCTTGGTAAGAATCTGCTTTGCCTTCAGTATCTTCTCCTCGTCGTTCTCGTGGTTAAAGCACGCATCGAGTACGCTCTCCTTGGGGTCGAAGGCTGGCGACTGCTCCAGCATCCCCACCTTCAGGTCGCGCCGGTAGGTGATGCTGCCGCTGTCGGCGCTGTCCTTTCCCACGAGCAGGGAGAGCAGCGTGCTCTTGCCCGTGCCATTCTTGGCGATGAGGCCCACCTTCTGGCCCTCGGCAATGGAGAAACTGATGTCCTCAAACAAAAGAAGAGAACCAAACGATTTCGTCAGGTTCTGCACGTCGAGATATGGTATTTCCTTTGCCACTAACTCCCGATTTCACTGTTTATCTTCTCGATGTAGTCGAGTATTTCTTCCCTACCCTGCCCTTTCTCCGCCGAGGTGACGAAGTAGGGCGGCATCTCCTCCCACGTCTCCAGCATCTTCTGCTCGTAGCCCGCCACCTGGGCCTTGACCTTAGAGAAGGAGAGTTTGTCGGCCTTGGTGAACACGATGCTGAACGGTATTCCCGACATGCCCAGCCAGTTCATAAACTCCAGGTCTATGGCCTGCGGCTCGAGCCTGATGTCGACGAGCACGAAGACGTTCACCAGCTGTTCCCGTCCCAGGATATAGCCGCGAATCATCTGGTCGAGGCGCTGCACCTCCTTCTTCGACCGCTTGGCGAAGCCATATCCGGGAAGGTCGACGAGGTACCACTCCTTATTTATAATAAAGTGGTTGATGAGCAGCGTCTTTCCCGGCGTGGCCGATGTCTTGGCCAGCTTGCGGTTACGGCAGAGCATGTTGATAAGACTGGACTTGCCTACGTTCGAGCGGCCGATGAAGGCATACTCCGCCTTGGTGTCCTTGGGGCACAGGGACACCATAGGCGATGAAATCGAGAACTCGGCAGTCTTTATCTCCATATCAGTGGGCGTAATTGTACGTGCAAGAATCCCTTGCGGTGCGGGATTACCTGATGCGGTCGAGAGAGCGGACGAGCTTCTCGTCCTTCATGATGGCAATGCTTGCAAGGAACCAGCAGATGACAGCCACGACGGTGGCGGCCATAGGATAGGTGAAACTCTTCTCGGCGAAATGTCCCGACATGCCGATAACCAGATAGACGATGAATCCTACCCCTGCCAGGCAGAGCAGTCGGCAGATGTTGGCCTGCAGGGGGCGCTTCTTGTACAGGGCGATGTCATACAGGGAGAGGCCGGCCGCGACGAGCGCCACAATGCCGGCTGCCACGAATTTAAACACGAAGAAGGCGCACACAATCATGGCCACGGCGGCCACGAGCAGGTAGACGGTCTGAATACGCTGTATCATAAATCTTCAATCTTCCACACTACTCTGTTACCGTCTGGGGCTCGCGCCAGTACACCTTGTCCTCGATAAACTCCTGGGTGGCCAGCAGCGTGGGTTTCGGCAGCTTCTCGTAGTAGCGTGAGATTTCAATCTGCTCACGATTCTCGAACACCTCCTCGAGCGTGTCGTTGTAGGATGCGAACTCGGCCAGCTTCTTCGACAGGTCGTCCTTTATCTGCTGCGATATCTGGTTAGCACGCTTGCCGATGATGGCAACGCTCTCGTAGATGTTTCCCGTGTCCTTACACAGGTCCATGATGTTTCGTGTCACGGTGTTTACCGGAGCCTTTGATTTCTTGTAGTCCATCTTTTATATTTACGATTTATTCATTTATTTCTGACGATATAACGATATCACAATTATTTCTGACGATATAACGATATAACGATATCACGATATAACGACACAACGGCTCAGTCCTTGGTGAACCTCTTGCACTTGGCGATGTACTTCTCTGCCGTCTCCCGGTTTTTCGAATTGGGGTATTCGTTGATGAATCCGTAGCACTCGTCCTCGGCGTCGCGGTATCGCTCCAGCTTCTTCTCGTCGGTAGAATTCTCGGCCAGCTCGAACTTGCTCTTCATGATGAGCACGGCGAAGTCCTCGCGCAGGTTGGTGTAGGGGAACGTCTTGAGCGCGTTCTGTGCCACGACGATGCACGACGTGTAGTTGCTCTCAGTGTTAGCGTTCACGTTTCCGAAGTATCCGCCCAGGTTGTAATAGAGCTGTGCCGAGAGCAGTTCCTTCATGGTGAGCTTGTCGTAGAGCTCGTACATGCGGTCTGTAGCCTCCTGCCTCAGTGGCGAGTCGGGATAGAGGTCGAGGAACTCCTGGTAGGCATTGATGGCTCCATTGGTGGGGGTCTGGTCAAGCCTCGGCTCGGGGGCACTCTGGTAAAGCGCCTGCCCTATGTAGAAGGCGGCCTGCTCGGCATAGACACCCTTGGGGTAGGTCTTGAAATACTTCTTGAAGGTCTCCGACGCCGCCTCGTAGTCGCGGCTCATGTACTGGGCCATGCCCAGCATGTAGAGCGACTCCTGGGCCTCGTCGCTGCCCTTCTTCACGGTGATTAAGTCCATGAGCAGCGTCTCGGCGTTGGAGAATTTGCCCTGGGCGAAACACTGCTTGGCGTACTCATAGCGATAGTCCATATCGCTATATTTGTACACCTTGTTGAACTCGCCTGCGCAGCCTGTCAAGAGCAGGGCGGCAGACAAGATTATGAGACACATCTTCATTTAGGGTGCAAAATTACTCATTTCCCGCCGATGCCACAACTTTTTTTATATTTTTAACCCCTTAGAACGGCAGTTTGGCCAGTTCTGTTAATGCTTACAGCCACTCCTTGCTTCCCCTGCGTATTATGCCGACGAGATTTTTACAAACGCCGTCTGTGTTTGTACAAACACTGCCTGTGTTTATACAAACGCTGTCAGTGTTTATAGATTGTCCCTACCCTTTCCACATTTAAAATACGTGCAAAGGCACCCTTTCCTCGGCTCTCTCCCATCATCAGAACGGCAGTTTCGTCTGTTCTGCGGTCAGCAGGCTGGCCGTGCGCTTGGCTATGCGCAGATAGTCCATGAAGCGCACTCCCGAGACCGGTGCGTTGGCGGCGCTCCATAGGGCGACAGGTTTTGAGAAGCTCTGCACGGCCATGCGCTGCAGCTCCCTGGGCGTTGGCAGATGTCCGTGGGTGGGCACCACTTGTGCTACACGGCTGCAGAAGTCAGCCACCGACCCCTCGGCGGCCTGCTCGTGGTCGGCCAGGGCCCGGTAGACGGCATACCACTGCCGGGCGTGCCTCACCTCGGGCCCAATGTTACGTATGACGTTGTCCACCTGCTCCGGCGAGAGCAGCCGTGCCAGCTTCATCTTCGTCTTCGCCCGCTTCACGTAGTTCTGACAGTCGCGGAAGGCCACCCTGGGCGAGCGTTTCTCCACGCCCACCACGCGGCCCAGTATCTTCACGTCGTACTCGCCCGTGATGAGGATGGCGTCGTAGGACTCGTTCTGCGGCACGAGCCACGTCAGTCCCTCGTCGTCCTGGAAATAGGTCTTCACCGTGCAGCTGCCGTCTATCCATGCCAGCACGTTGTCGCCGTCGTTGCACGTCACCCCCAGCTGCACGCGCAGCAGGTCGCCCTCCTCGAAGTTCACGCCCGTCATGCTGTCGCCCACGGCGGGCACGAATATCTCGGGATGGGAGCCCACCAGCGACTTGGGCAGCAAGATGTAGCCCTCGGCGTCGCTGTCGCCGGGCATCGCGGGCTGTCCGCACTTCACCGCTATGCTGCTGCGGGGCACCTGCGTGTCGCACAGCATCACCTGCACACCGGCCTGGCCCAACAGGCCGATGGCCTTTTTCAGTTCTTCCTCGTTCATAATTACGCCGACAAAGGTACTATTATTTTCGGAATAACGGTGTCAACTATTCGTTAAACTTGTAAAAAGAATTTTGTGTTACGAGGTTTTTACGTATCTTTGCAGCGCACAAGTAGGAGGCGACGTGTCTCACGTCGCAACAATCTGCTGGATTGCGACGTGAGACACGTCGCCTCCTACTGCAAGAATCAAGCCCAGCGTCACGACGGCTCAACGTCGGGATTTGGACGACCGAACGTCCGAGGGGGCGACGAGCCCCTGCAAAGAAGCTAATAAACCTAATACTATAAAACAGATGGAAAAGAAGCATTTATTGTTATTTGTCTTAGCAGCTTTCTCGCTCCACGCGCAGAGTGCCGTGGTGGAGCGCAGTGGAAACGGGGTGACCGTGCGCCCCGACGGCGGTCAGGCTCGTGTGGTGCGTCTCGAGGCAGTGGGCGACAAGATTGTGCGCGTGAGGGCCACGAGCAAGGACCAGTTGCCCGAGAAACAGAAAAGCCTGATGATAGTGCCGCAGACGGCGCGCACGCACTTCACCGTGAGCGATGCCGAGGGCTACACCGCCATCAGGACGTCGCAGGTGGAGGCCCGTGTGGACAAGCAGACGGGCAAGGTGACCTTCATCAGTGCCGACGGAACGACGCTGCTGCGCGAGGCCGCGCAGGGCAAGCGCTTCTGGGACTACCGCGTCGCCGACCGCGAGATAGGCACCGACGTGGCGAAGGTGGCCGAGGAGCAGCGCCGCGGACTGACGTGGCAGACGGTCTTCGACAGCCCGGCCGACGAAGCCTTCTACGGTCTGGGGCAGCACCAGGCCAACGAGCTGAACATGAAGGGGCGCAACGAGGACCTCTTCCAATATAACACCAAGGTGAGCGTGCCCTTCGTCATCTCGAACAGGAACTACGGACTGCTATGGGACTCTTACAGCTACTGCCGGTTTGGCCAGGCTGACGATTACCTGCAGCTAAGCCAAGCCTTTAAGCTCTACGACAAGCAGGGACGCCCCGGCGGACTCACGGGCACCTATACCGACAGGGAGGGCAAGACGCTGGTGCGCCAGGAGGACAGCCTGTACTACGAGTATGCCTGTCCGCCGAAGTCGGAGCTGGGCAACCTCACCGAGAAGGGCGGCACGAAAAACCTGCCGAAGGGCTTCAACCTCGACGGGGCGAAGGTGGTCTACGAGGGATTCCTGGAGCCCAATGGCCAATCGGCGATGGACAACGGTCAACCGTACCAGTTCATCCTCTACTACGCCGGCTACGTGCGCGTCTACATCGGCGGCCGCGAGGTGGTGGCCGAGCGCTGGCGCACCAGCTGGAACCCCAACAGCCACAAGTTCAACTGCAACCTGGCCAAGGGCGAGCGCACACAGCTGCGCGTGGAGTGGCAGCCCGACGGCGGCGAGAGCTACATAGGACTGCGCGTGGCACGCCAGCGCACGGAGCAGGAGCGCGGACAGCTGAGCATCTGGAGCGAGATGTCGCCAGACATGGACTACTACTTCATAGCCGGCCAGTCGATGGACGACGTTATATGCGGATACCGCACGCTGACGGGCCGCGCTCCCGTCTACCCGAAGTGGGCGATGGGCTTCTGGCAGAGCCGCGAGCGATACAAGACGCAGGACGAGATTGTGCAGACGCTGGCAGAGTTCCGCCGTCGCCACATCCCCGTAGACAACATCGTGCAGGACTGGAACTACTGGGCCGAGGACCAGTGGGGCAGCCACGAGTTTGAGGCCTCGCGCTACCCCGACCCGAAGGCCATGCTCGACAGCGTTCACCAGATGCACGGACGGTTCATGATCAGCGTGTGGCCGAAGCTATACTGCAACACCGACAACTACAAGGAGCTGGACCAGCACGGATGGATGTACCACCAGGCCGTGGTCGACGACATACACGACTGGGTGGGACGGGGATATGTCGGCTCGTTCTACGATGCCTACTCACCCGACGCGCGCAAGCTGTTCTGGCGACAAATAGAAAACAGCAAGTCGCTGAACAGCAAATTGGTGGATGCCTGGTGGATGGACGCCTCAGAGCCCAACGTGCGCGACTGCACGCCGATGTGGTATCGCAAGGCCCTCTGCGGACCCACCGCACTGGGCACCTCCACAGAGTACTTCAACGCCTACGCACTGGTCAACGCGCAGGCCATCTACGAGGGACTGCGCGGGAAATACACAAAGAGCAAATCGCCCGAGCCCCGCATCTTCCAGCTCACCCGCAGCGGCTTCGCCGGTCTGCAGCGCTACTCCGCCGCCACATGGAGCGGCGACATAGGCACCCGCTGGGAGGACATGCGGGCGCAGATGACCGCCGGACTGAACTACTCGCTCTCGGGACTGCCCTACTGGGGCATGGACATCGGCGGATTCTGCGTGGAGCGGCGCTACGTGGCCGCCCAGCAGCTCTACGACCGCGACAAGACCGAGAACGAAGACCTGCGCGAGTGGCGCGAGCTGCAGACGCGGTGGAACCAGTTCGGATGCTTCGTGCCCCTCTACCGCACTCACGGACAGTGGCCCCTGCGCGAGGTGTGGAACATCGCCCCTGAGAGCCACCCCGCCTACCAGAGCATCACGTGGTACGACCGGCTGCGCTACCACCTCATGCCCTACCTCTACAGAGTGGCGGG
>CAMPCG010000037.1 GCA_946644025.1 uncultured Prevotellaceae bacterium
AGGCCTGTTATCTTGTCTACGTCGGGGCGCTCCAGCCCTCCGAGGAAGTTACGGGCGTAGGCCGAAAATGTCTCGATATAACGTCGCTGACCTTCGGCAAAGATAGTGTCGAAGGCCAGCGATGATTTTCCGGAGCCGCTCAGTCCCGTGATGACGGTCAGGGAATGACGTGGTATCTCCACGTCGATATTCTTCAGATTGTGGACACGGGCTCCATAGACGCAAATATTTTCTGTCATATTTGTTTTCATCATTCGCCGATGGGCTCTCCCCCACCCTCTTCCGAGCTGCTGTTGTTCCTGTCGCGGTTGCCGCGCACCAGGTTCACATCCTTGCGAATATCGTAGATTACGCCGTCGGCTCCCTTGGCATTGACGACGACGAAGTATGTTCCCTCCTTCACGGGGCGTCCCTTGTAGGTGCCGTCCCAATAGCCGCTGACGTCGTGCCACTCATAGAGCTTCTGCCCCCAGCGGTTGAAGATGTAGGCATGGAAATCGATGATGCTGCGCCAGTGGTCGGTGTTCTCGGACTCATTGACGCCCTTGGCACCATATTTCTCGTTGAAACCATCGTTGTTGGGTGAGAACGAGTTGGGGAACACCAGCTTGCTCGACGGGATGGTGATGACGATAACTGTCGAGTCGAGCATGGTCTCCTGCTGGTCGAGGTAGGTCTTAAGGACGATGTGGAACGTTCCCGACTCGGTGAACGTGTAGCGGGTGTCCTCCTCGTAGCGCACGAAGAGCTCCGTCTTTTCTTCGGTGGTCGACTCCTTGTAGAAGTGCCATTCGTAGGAGGGCGTGACTTCGTCCATATTCGAGGGGTTGGCTCGGAAGGTCACGTCGAGCGGAGCCTCGCCCTTATCGATGTTACGCGTTTCCACCTCATCGCCGTCCTCGTTGATGTAGTAGGCCTGAGGGTCTACCGACTGGGCCAGGGAATTGATAAGCGATAAGTGATAAGTGATAAGTATAGCTATCACACACTTCATCTGACGAAGAAAGGACTTTCTCAAGGATTCAAATCTAACCATACTTATCATTTATCACTTATCATTTATCACTGTTTACTTCGCGTAGGCCACGGAGCGCGTCTCGCGTATGACGGTAATCTTCACCTGTCCGGGATAGGTCATCTCGGTCTGAATCTTCGATGCTATCTGTCCGCTGAGTGCCTCGGTCTCTGCATCGTCCATCTTGTCGGCTCCGACGATGACGCGCAGCTCTCGTCCGGCCTGTATGGCGTAGGTCTTGGTCACTCCGGGGTAGCTCATGGCGATGGCCTCGAGGTCGTTCAGTCGCTTGATGTATGCCTCGACTATCTCACGGCGAGCGCCGGGACGGGCGCCACTGATGGCGTCGCACACCTGCACTATCGGTGCGAGCAGCGTCTGCATCTCCATCTCGTCGTGGTGTGCGCCGATGGCGTTGCAGATGTCGGGCTTCTCCTTATACATCTCGGCAATCTTGGCGCCGTAGATGGCGTGTGGGTCGTCGGTGTTCTCGTCGGGCACCTTGCCTATGTCGTGCAGCAGTCCGGCGCGCTTGGCCTTCTTCGGGTTCAGCCCCAGCTCGGCAGCCATGATTCCGCAGAGGTTGGCCGTCTCGCGGGCGTGCATCAGCAGGTTCTGTCCGTAGCTGGAGCGGTACTTCATCTTTCCGATGATGCGTATCAGCTCGGGGTGCAGGCCGTGTATGCCCAGGTCGATGGCTGTGCGCTTGCCAGTCTCTATAATCTCGTTGTCGAGCTGCTTCTTCACCTTGGCCACTACCTCCTCAATGCGAGCGGGGTGTATGCGTCCGTCGGCCACGAGCTGGTGCAGTGCCAGGCGGCAGGTCTCGCGTCGCACGGGGTCGAAGCCGCTGATGACGATAGCCTCAGGTGTGTCGTCGACTACGAGCTCCACGCCGCAGGCAGCCTCCAGTGCGCGTATGTTGCGGCCCTCACGTCCAATGACGCGGCCCTTCACGTCGTCGTTGTCGATGTGGAACACCGATACCGAGTTCTCCACTGCCGTCTCCGTAGCCACGCGCTGGATGGTCTGTATGACGATTTTCTTGGCCTGAGCGTTGGCGTTGAGCTTGGCCTCGTCCATGATTTCGTTCACGTAGCTGGCGGCAGCGGTCTTGGCCTCGTCCTTGAGGCTCTCCACCAGGCGGTTGCGAGCCTCCTCGGCGCTCAGTCCGCTCAGTTCCTCGAGCTTCTCGCGCTCCTTCTGCTGCATCTTGCCCAGTTCCTCCTGCTTCAGGGCGATGGCCTTCTTCTCGTTGTCAATCTTGTTCTGCTGCTGGTCCAGGTCGTTCTTGCGCCGTCCCAGCTCGTCCTGGCGCTGGTTGAGCGAAATCTCGCGCTGCTTCAGCCTGTTCTCACTCTGCTGCAGCTGCTGGTTGCGCTGCTGCACCTCCTTCTCCAGCTCGCTTTTCTTGTTGATGAACTTCTCCTTCACCTCGAGCATTTTCTTTTCCTTGACGACCTCGGCCTCTTTCTCTGCCGCGTCAACCATCTGGTTGTACTTGCTCTTGATGACTTTCAGGAAGATGAAATATCCTATGGCCACGCCCACTGCGAGCGCGACCACGGCTACAATTGCATATACCATAATTGTGTTTTGTAGTTGTTAATATTTAAATGATACGTAAAAAAAATGTGTCTCACCAAGTTTCAGTTTTTAACTCCTAACTCTTAACTCCTAACTCTTAACTCCTAACTCTTGAGCGCCTCCTCGATTTCGGCAGTAAGCTTGGTGATAGTATCATCGTATGGCGAAGTGTCGTTGCGCCCCATTTCCTTCTCGTAGCGCAACGCTATCTCGATAAGCGTCATGAGGGCTATGGTGTGGTCGCTCTTGCGTCCCTTGTACACCTGTGCGTAGGCTCCATATCTCTCTGTGATGAGCTTTGCCGCGTTGCGGTAGTACAGCTCGTCGTCCAGGTTGTGGAGCACCATGGCTATGTCCTCGTCGTAGACGTGTAACCTGATATTTAGTTTCTCTTCTGCCATTTCCGCTTACTACTTTTCGTCGGTGAGCACGGTGATGCACTTGTTCACCTCGCGTATCATGCGTGCCACACGTTCCTTTGCCCCTTCGAGGTCTTTGTCGGCGATGGTCATCATGCGGGCCATCTTCAGCGTCTCATATTCTTTCTGCATCCGGTCCACCTGTTCCTCAAGCTCCTTTATGCGCCGCTCCTTGCTCTCCAACACGAGGCAGAGGTCGGCCTTCTCCTTCTTCATTTCCTGGAAGCGGAGAATCATCTGCCTGACGCGGGTCTGGAACGTTGATAAAAGTTTCTCGCTCTGAGTCATTGTGGATAGCCAGATGTGTTTCGACCCACAAAGGTAAGAAATTTTGTTTATAGTAGGCCTCATTGCCGCCTTTGTTTTAAGCACGTTTAACAAGAATTATCATATTGCACCACATTTTTCCTGTACTTAACATTAATTTGTTCTGCCGTTACTATTCGGCCTTCCTCTCTGGACGGAATTAGACAAGCTAAATTCCCTACCGCGGCTAACTCTTAGCTGCAGTAGGGAATTTAGCTTGTATGGCTTGGCCCAAGGGGGGGCGTTTGCGCAATGTGGTTGGAGTAGGCGTTCCGCTTGTGCTCCTTCTTCGGCTTTACTTTCCGGCCATGATGGTGATGACGCTGGAGATGTCAGCCACGTCTACTGAGCCGTCGCCGTTGACATCGGCTGCGGGGTCATTGGTGCCGCTGGCCATGACGGTGATGATGGCTGAGATGTCGGCCACGTCGACAGTGCCGTCGCCGTTGGTGTCGCCGTTGGGCTCGTCGTCGTCCCAGTCGCCATATTCCTGGTGGAGCTGCTCGAGCAGTGCCTTGGAGTTCTCGCCCTCGTTGGCCACGAAGATATCGAAGATCTTGGCGCCTGCGCCACCGCTAATCTGTGCCACGCGCACATAGACCTGGTCGGTGCCGTTGTAGCTGTTGGTGTATTTCTTCCACATACGCGTATAGCCCGTCTTAGCTATCTCGTCGCCCACGGTGGTCCACGTCTCACCGTCGGCCGACACTTGGGCCACGAGGGGTCCGCCCTGCATGTTGGCGAAGGTGACGATGTCGAGCGGTGCCTGAAACTTGTTCTTCGACATGATGGCAGCGTTGGCAGGCTCACCGGCAAAGATGTTGGCAAACTGTAAGTCGAAGCTGGTGGCGGGGAAGAGCGGGTCTATGTCCTCGGCCACAGAGGGGTAGTAGCCTCCCTCGTTGATTCCAACCTTGTCGGTGGAGATGGAGTTGTTCTGCCAGAGCACGGCCTGTCCCTTCGACATGACCTTCCACTGCGGGTCGTCGCCAGGCTCGTCGCGCTCCATCCACTCCACTTCGGGATAGACGTAGGTCTCGTCGCCGGTCTCGGGGTCTATGACGACTTCTGTAGGCTCGGCGCTGGTGTCATACATGGAGGTAGCCGACTTGCCGTTGGGGAAGATTCCGGCGCCCTTCTCCACGTCGTCCCACTTGGCGGCACGGAAGTGCGACACCACGTCGATGACCACGCGGGGCTTGCGCACGAGCACGCGCTGCTGGGTAATCTCGGAGAAGACGGCCTCGCCCGGCTCGCCTACGGTGGCGAAGGCGGTGACGTCCTGGGGCATGAGGATGACGACGTCGATGCTGTCGGGGGTGTAGAGCGACGACGTCAGGGTGTCGGTAGAGTTCTTGAAGTTGTACCATATCTGAGCGTCGGGGGTGGCGCAGTCGAAGAATATCTGTGTCTGTCCCTTGCTCTCCTTGTAGGTGATGACGGGTGCTGCGGGCTGCTCCTTGACGAGGACGTCGAGCGACGTCACCTTGCTCAGTGTGTAGCCCTCGGCAATGGCTGCTGCGCGCACGGTGCAGGGCGAGGTGATGGCGACTGGCTCGGTGTACTCCTGGCTCTGCTCGGTGGGGTCGGTGCCGTCGGTGGTGTAGAAGATGCGGGCGCCGGGCAGTGCCGGGGGCGTCATGGTGACGATGGTCTGCAGGTGCTTGTATTGCCGCGAGAGGACGGGTGCGGGAGCCTGTGCTATCTCCGACTTCGAGCCCTGCAGGGTGACGATGGCGTTCTCTATGAGCTGTATGGCGGGCTCAGTGGGGTCGTCGACGTAGGGCAGGTAGATATACCCGTTGTGGTGGACGTTGTGGGCATGTACGAGGGTGGCGGCATCGTCGATGCTGACGCCGGGCATGGCGTCGGCGGTGAAATAGTCGGTGATGCTGACGCCATACATCGTCGTCTCGAAGCCGTTGGAGGAGTAGACGATGACGTTGCCCTCGTCGGCCTCTTCATAGTCTACGTTCTTGAAGAGCGAGTTCTTCACATCCTTTATCTTGATGAACCCAGTGGCCTCCAGTGGTGCGCCGTAGCCCCAGGCGCTGTAGAGCTGTGCGTTGAAGTTCAGGATTGGTGTCCAGGGCATTGCCTCCTTGAGGACGTTGACGACGGCGTTGTCGGCGGGTACGCTGGGGCTGACGACGGTGACGTCATACTGCTGCAGCTCGTCGGCAGTGACGGCTGTCTGGGTAATGTTGATGGGTGTGAGCTCGGTAGCCTCGCGCACGCTGAGGTAGTTGTAGATGACATCCTCGGTGCCGTCGTAGAGGTAGGCCACCTTGGCCGTCTGGAGCACGTCGCCCTGGTCGATCATGAAGAGGGTGAAGTCTATGCCGCCCTCGGGTGTGAGCGTGAACTGCACGTCGACGGGGCCTTCCTCGTCGGTCTGCACCTCCCAGGTGAAGGAGTAGGTGCCGAGAGAGCCTTCCACCTTGTTGCCTTTGAAGATGCACTTGCCGTCGGTGGTGGTGCCGCTGGTGAGCACGAGGTGGTCTTGCACGGGAGCAATGCCTCGGTTGGTGGCCTCGCCATTGGCCGAGCGTCCCACGATAGTGACGGTCTGACCGTTAGTCAGCTGGGGGAAGGTAATCTTTGTACCCTTGCGGGTGAGTCGCAGCTTGTTCTGAGCCAGGTGCAGGCTGTTGTCCTTGTTCGAGCCAATGTCGATAAGCAGTCCGTCGAGCTCGGCAATCACCTCGCCGTTGGCTTTCCACGGTTCAGCGCCACTCTGCTTGGTGGCGTTCTTCCAGTTGTTGGTGTTTCCGTCGGCATCGGTGCCGTTGGCTGTCCAGTTGGTGGCGTCGGCGTTGAGGTTGACCACCGTCTCGGGGCTAAGTCCCAGGGTGAAGTCCCAGGTCTTCTTGTCCTGTGCCTGAACCATGGTAGCGGCACAGCAAAGGAGGAGGAGGGAGAATAGTTTTTTCATAAGTGTTGTTGTAGTAAATGGGTTAGTATAGTAAACGAGATTAATATTATCAGTTTGCGGATGGCGGCCTCACAGGCCGCACAATAAACGAAACGAAAAGAATTACGGCTTTCACCATAAACATTGTAAAGCCCGGAGAAGGCTTGTGCTCTCCGGGCTTTGGTTTATCGGCGCTCTTACTGTGCCATGATGCTGATGACGTTTGAAATGTCGGCCACGTCTACCGAGCCGTCGCCGTTGACGTCGGCCTTCGGGTTGTTGGAGCTTTCAGCCATGACGGTGATGATGTTGGAGATGTCGGCCACGTCGACGGCTCCGTCACCGTTGACGTCGCCCTGGAGTCCGCCATCCTCGTTGGGGTCGTTAGCAACATAGATGTCGTAGAAGCCCACCTTCGAGTTGCCTCCGGCGAGATAGGCGCGCACGTAGACCTCGTCGGCGCCGTTGTAGCTGCGCACGATGTTGGTGGTGAGACGCTGACGGTCGGAGATGTTGATGGTGTCGCCCACGGTCTGCCAGTTGCTGTCCCAGGCGTTGCCGTCGGTGGCCACCTGGAGCACGATGTTGTGGTTGGCCTGGTTCTCAGGCTTGATGATGCTGCCGATGTTGGCCACGATGTCGAAGGGACCCTTGAAGGTCTCCTTGCTCACGATGTAGGCATTGTAGGGGAAGGTGACGTCGGTAGGCTCGGTGTTCTTGTCAGCCAGCACGATGACGCCCTTCGTAGCGGGGAAGTCGGGGTCGTCGTCCTCGGGGCTGGCGAAGTTGTAGCCGCCGTGGTCGCCATAGTTGGTGCCGGTGCTGAGGTTCTCCCAGTCCACAATCTGACCGCGTGAACGCAGAATCCAGCCCGTCTCGAAGTCCTTCTCCTCCTCGTCGTTCAGCTCGCTGTAGCTCACGATGACGGTCTCGTCGCCCGTCTCGGGGTCGGGCTCTCCGGCCTCTTCTGAGCGCGACTCTACCTTATAGTAGGGATGTCCGTTCTCGCCGCTCTTGTTCTTACCCCAGGTGAAGTAGTAGGTGGTCGACGTGCTGCCGCCGTTGTACTCAGCCGAGTTGGAGTCCATGTGGGCGAGGATGTTGGTGCGGTTCTTCGTTCCCTCGACGGTGACCTCCTGCGAGACGACCTCCGAGTTGATGAATCCCTCAGCCACGGCGAAGGCATAGACCGTGCGGCTCTTCTTCAGCGTGAACGGCTCGGCATAGAGGGCCGACTTGCCGGTCTCGTTGTTTCCGTTGAAGTTGTAGTAGATGGCTGCGCCCTCTATTTCGGAAGTGATAGTCACGGTGCTGCCTTCGACGCTGATGACGGGGGCAGCGGCCTGGCTCTTCAGCTCGATGGCCTGCTCGGCCACGTCGCTCATGAGGTAGCCCTCGCCGCGAACGATGGCCTTCACGGTGACGCCCTGGCTCGTAATCTCGAAGGGCTCGCTGTAGCGGGTGCTCTGCTCGGTGGGCGTGCTGCCGTCGGTGGTGTAGAAGATTTCGGCCATGGGCACGGTGCTCTTCAGCGTGACGACGGTGAGCTGGTTCTTATACTCCTGCGAGATGATGGGAGCGGGAGCGGGGCTGACGGGAGCCTTGGTGTTGGCCACCACGGTGATGGCGTTGAGCAGCAGCTGGGCGTCGGCACCCTGTCCGGCGGCCACCTGGTCATAGGGCAGATAGATGTAGGCGTTGCGCGAGAGGCTGTGGCCGTGAATGGCGGCGTCCTCGCTCTCCAGGGCAGTAGCCAGGACGACGTCGTCGGCGAAGTCGCCGGCCAGCGTCACGGCCGAAATCTGCTCGGCGTCGGTGAGGTGCAGCACCTTGATGGTCTCGTCGTTGGGGTCGTCGATGAGCTCAATGTCGCGGAACAGCGCGTGGTTGGGCTGGTTGACGATAGCAAACTGCGTGGCCACGGGTGTCACCGTTCCTACTCCCCATGCACTGTAGACAGAGGGATTGAGGCTCAGTGTGGAGACGAAAGGACGGATGGCCTTCAGGGAGGCAAGGGCCTCGGCGTTCTCTACGGTCGAGCTGATGACCATGGCGTCGTAGTCCTGCAGGTCGGCCATGGTGAAGGCAGCGTTGGCGGCTACGGGCACCACGTCGAACTTCTCGGTGGCGGGCAGCAGCTGAAGGGCGCGGTCGTCCTCCACGGCTCCGCCATAGAGCCAGGCCACCTTCTGCTTCTCGGTGTTGTCGCCAATCTCGATGCTGTAGATGTGGCAGCCGTTGGTGTTGTAGACCACCACGTTGCAAGTACCGTCGCCGTTGTCGGGAGCACCCTCGGGCAGGGTCCATCCCTCTTCCCAGGTGTAGGTGTCCTGCGTGGTGGGCTTGAACTGCTCGCCTATCTGGTAGGCCTCGTTGGTGCAGTCGCTGACGAAGAGGGCCACGCCGCGGGCGTCGCTGGGCTTGTGGCTCTCTACGGTGAAGGTCATCTTCTGGCCAATGCGCACGTTAGGAATGGTGAAGCAGGCCAGACGTGCCGAAACGCTCTTGGCATTGCCGCCGCCGAGCCAGAGGTACTGTGGACCGGCATACTCGCCCAGCGAGGTGGAGGGATAGTTCACGGCGATGGCCAGCGAACGGCGTGAAGTGTAGCTGGTATTGAAGACGAGGCCCTCGGTCTCGGCGATGACGACGCCGTTGGCGGTGAGGTAACCGTCCTCAGATACGTTGTTGGCATACGACCAGTAGCAGTTGCCCGGCTGGGGGTTGTCGCCATTGGCTTTCTCCGTGTCCGACCAGTTGCCGCCGGTGACGCCGGCCTCGGCCTCGGTTGCCAGGTTGGCTATCGTGGCGGCACTCCAGTTGGTGAAGTCCCACTTACGATAGTTCTGTGCATCGGCACTCGAGGCGTAGCCCAGGAGTGCGAGCATTGTCATGGTAAATAATTTCTTCATAGTTAGTTAAGTTTTTATTGTTAAAAATGGAATTGTTGGACGTTGAGGGGCTATTGGTTGGCCATGATGGTGATGACGGCCGAGATGTCGGCCACGTCGATGGAGCCGTCGACATTCACGTCGGCGGGACCCGACGCTGACGCGCCGGGAATAGTGGCGGAGGCGCTGGCCATGGCGGTGATGACGGCGGAGATGTCGGCCACGTCTACCTGTCCGTCGCCGTTGACGTCGCCCTTTACGGTCTCCGGCTGGTCGCCGTCGGTGAGGGCCTTCAGCTCGTAGAGGGCTGGCAGGGCGCGGCCCGTCTCGTTGTCAAAGAGTCCGGCGTTGTACCATCCCGACGACAGGTCGCCGCGGCAGCCCTTGGCGTTGGCCTCGGCATACCACCAGGAGAGACCGTTCACCGACGGGTACTTCTTCAGCATGGCGATGAGGTCGGCGGTGAACTTGCGCTGTCCCTCGGCCGAGTAGGGATAGGTCGAGGTGTAGTTGAACGTGGTGCCCTGCACCTCCCACTTCGAGGGATAGCCCATCTCCACCACCTGTATGTCCTTGCCGTAGTTGTGGCTCTCCAGCAGCTTGATGGCCGTCTCGAGCACACCGAGGTTGCCGTGGAAATAGGGGTAGAACGACAGGCCGATGACGTCGTAGTCTATGTCGGCCTTCTTCATGCGGTCGTAGTAGTCGGTGAGCACGCCGGGCTTGGGCGTACGCTCGCTGTGGATGATGATTTTGGCCTGTGGGCAGACCTCGCGGCAGGCCTGTCCGGCGCGGCGTAGCAGGGCGAAGAAGCGGTCCCAGTTCTTCTGGTCGCTGGTTGTGTAGCAGCGGTTGGCACTGGAGCCCTTCGTGCCCCAGAGCATACCGTAGCTTATCTCGTTGCCCGTCTGGATGAAGTCGGGCGTGGCTCCGGCCTCGTTGAGCCGCTTCAGGCAGTCGAGGGTGTAGTCATAGATGCGCTCCTGCAACTGCGTGTCGCTGAGGGACTTCCAGGCGTCGGGTGTCCACTGCGCCGCGGGGTCGGCCCAGGTGTCGCTGTAGTGGAAGTCGAGCATCAGGCGCAGTCCGGCGGCCTTGATGCGCGCACCGAGGGCCACGACGTAGTCCAAGTCCTGGACGACGAGCTTCTGGTCGTCGCTCTTCGAGGGGTCTACCATCAGGCGCACGCGGATGGTGTTCCAGCCCTGCTTCTTCAGGTAGGACAGGAGGTCGCCGATGGCGTTGCCGTCAAGGTCCTTATACTGAGCCTTCTGCTGCTCATATTTAGTGAGCAGCGACAGGTCGCCGCCCACAAAATGCACCTGTGCCCCGCACTTCAGCGAAGCAAGCATCGTGAAGGCCAGCACAAACGTGCATCGCAAGAGATTCTTCATAGAAAAAAGGTATGTCTCAGCGTTAGTAATCAGTTATCAGGTTGCAAAGATACGCAAAATTATAATAAACGGTGCATTTATTTATGAACATTAACTATTTTTGAGCGCGCCCTCCGACGGTGAGGGCTGAGCGGCGTACATGCTCTTATCAATTTTCAGAACATACCCAAAGGGCCATTTACCATTATTTTCCGAAATAGTTGATGCGCCGGCGGTAATTCTACAAACCAAGGCAGTGTTTATACAAACCACGTCGGCGTTTATACAAACCACGTCGGCGTTTGTACAAACACCGACGTGGTTTGTAGATTGTCCTTACCCTTTCTACATTTAATATACGGGGAAAGGGTACTTTTAAACGGCGGAAGCCCCCCCCTTCTGCCCCCGAGGGGGCTACTATAGACTTTTCCCTCCCGCAAAACAATAGTAGCCCCCTCGGGGGCAGAAGGGGGGGCTTCACCTTCCTATCGTAAAAAAGAAGCATGAGGCGGGAAATTGTAGCTGCCCAGTTCAGATAACCGGTCTCCGAGATTGTTAATTGTGGCAAAATATCGGGGTGATATTTTGCCACATTATTCTTTATTATTAATTTTGCCGATTAAATACGTAGAATAGTAGTACCCCATGAAGAGAGCAATCATACTTTTCTGGCTGCTGCTGGGCTGTTCAGCGCTGTGGGCACAGAGTAGCGACGAGCAACTGCTCGGCATTTACGAAGCTGCCGAGTCGGCCTACGACGTGGGTCGCATCGAGGAGTCGCGCCGGCTGCTTACCGACAATGTGAAGCGCTTCTCGGGCAGTCTGCGGCAGAGTGCCTACCGGCTGCTGTCGCTCTGCGCACTGGCCGACGACGACCATGCCACTGCCGAGGAATACGCAAGGCTGCTGCTGCGCGAGAACCCCTACTACAGCACCACACTCGACGACCCGCAACGCTTCATCGACATGGTGGAGCGAATCAGCGGACGCGCCGAGAGCACTATCACCACGGCCTCGAGCCACGAGGAGCGGCTCAGCGAGGTGCCCGTGCCGACGACGCTCATCACCGAACAGATGATACGTGACAGCGGCGCGCGCAACCTGCAGGAGGTGCTGGCCACCTACGTGCCGGGAATGAACATCGTGGACTGCAACGACGACATCAACATCGCCATGCGCGGCATCTTCAGCAACGGACAGGAGAAAATCCTCATCATGCTCAACGGCCACCGGCTGAACAGCTACATCACCAACACGGCGGCGCCCGACTACAGCATCGGCCTGGACAAGCTGAAGCAGATAGAGGTGCTGCGCGGACCTGCCTCGTCGCTCTATGGCGGCGTGGCTCTCACCGCAGTGGTGAACCTCATCACGAAGAAGGGCGCCGAGGTAGACGGGCTGAAAGTGAGGGCGGGCTACGGCAACCACGGGCAGCTGAAGGGCAATGCCCTTTTCGGCAAGCGATACTACGACCTCGACCTGCTCATCTGGGGCTCGCTCTACGATGCCGACGGCGAGGAGCGCGACCTGCCACCCGGCGAGGCGACGGATGGCGACAGGCGTAAGGTCACCGTGGGCAGAACAGGCGAGTTGCCGTCCCACGAGTTGGGCATGTCGCTCAAGTGGAAAGACCTGCGGCTCATGTACGACATGCACGCCTCCGAGCTGGTGTCGCCCTATACCATCAGCACCCTGGCCAAGCCCTACGACATCGACCGCTACCGCACCTATTTCGGCATGTGCCCCAGCACCTCTTCGACGGCCCACCATGCCGACGTGAGGTATGGCCGGCAACTGGGACGGCTGGCCATCGACGGCACAATCTTCCTCGACACCCACGACCTTGCCCACTACCAGGTCATCAGCGACGACACACTGAAGACGCTGGGCCAAATAATGGGACTCAGCGACTCGCTCAGCAATTTCTTCAGCAGCCATGGGGGCATATCGCGCATTATCAATGGAGTGGAGACCACCTACGGCGCACAGGTGAAGGGCGACTACAACTATGTATCTAACGACAGCCACAACGGTTACATCACCTTCGGCGCCGAGTTTTCGCATTTCAGCCTCGACGACGTGCAATACTTGATTGGCTACGACTTCGTCAATACACTGCCCGAGGACCACGACGTCCAAGAGGCGGGCAAGGGCGACGAGAAATGTTATAACGCCTTCGTACAGATGAAGCACCAATGGCACTCGCTTATCCTCAACGCCGGACTGCGCTATGACCATAAGGTGAGGTATAACGACTCACGCATCAACGAGTTCTCACCACGACTGGCGCTCATCTACGTCAGGCCAAAGTGGAACGCCAAGCTGAGCTACTCCAAGTCGTTCGTAGACGCTCCCTACCTCTACAGGAAGACAAACCTGTTTGAACCCATCTTGTCGGGAGTGGACATGGATCCCGAGCTGATGGAATACTTCAACAGCCTGAAATCCGAGACGATGCACTCCCTACAGCTCACCTTCGCAGGGACACAGTGGATTAAGGGACTTGACTTCGAGGTCAACCTCTTCCACAACCGCGCCGAAGACCTTATCACGACTGAGATTTTAAACCATAGGAATACCGGAAAGCACAAGAGCATAGGAGCTGAGTTCATGGCCACCTATAGGCGCGGGCCACTCACTGCCCACCTGGACGCCACCTGGATGAAAACACTGAAGGCAAGTGTGCCATACAGGGACATTAACGACAATAACAGCACGCCGGCCTTCGCCTCGAACCTCGTCGTGGCATGGCAGCCCACACGCCAGCTGAGGCTCCACGCCAAGGCTGCCTTCCAGGGACGGCAGACGTCATACAACGTGTCCTACAAAGCCATGACACTGCTCGAAGGAATTCTCGACCAGATGTCAGAAGCCTATGCGGAGGGAAGATTCGACGACGCGAACAGACTGGAACAGCAATTTAGCGACATCGTAAGCAACGAACTGGTCTCGGAACAGCGCATCAGCTCGCGCATCACCTTCGACGTCGGAGCCGAATACCGGCTGGGAAAACTAACCCTCGGCCTGGATATACACAATCTGCTGAACAAAAGCTACTACCAGAGCGGCATGAACACCGGACTCGTGCCGCAGCGCGGACGGTGGTTCATGGGCACCCTGGGATATGAGTTTTAAGCGGCAGACGATAACCCTCCCCACAACTTTGGCACAGAGTTTGCAATAAAGGAGTCACTATGAATAGTCAGTTTTCTTCAAAAGTTTCCGAAATATTAGCCTTCTCACGCGAGGAG
>CAMPCG010000038.1 GCA_946644025.1 uncultured Prevotellaceae bacterium
CGAGACCTACGAGCTGGCACGGCGCAACAACATCGAGATTATCGACGCCACCTGCCCCGTGGTGCTGAAGCTGCAGAAGCGCATCAAGGAGCAGTACTGCGAGAACATCAGCAAACCCAGCCCCCAACACCCAACACCCAACACCCAGATTGTCATCTTCGGGAAGAAAGGCCATGCCGAGGTGCTGGGCCTCGTAGGCCAGACGAAGGGGACGGCCATCGTCGTAGAGAGTTTCGACGAGGTGACCCGCCTCGACTTCACACGCGACATCTACCTCTACTCGCAGACCACAAAGAGCCTCGACGAATTTCGCAAAATCATCGATTACATCGGCTCCCACATCGCTCCGGGCGCCACCTTCCGCAGCTTCGACACCATCTGCCGCTCGGTGGCCAACCGCATGACGGGCATCTCCGTCTTTGCCTCGCGCCACGACCTCATCCTCTTCGTCTGCGGGCGCAAGAGCAGCAACGGCCGGGTGCTCTTCAACGAATGTCTGAGGGTGAACGCCAACAGCCACCTCATAGAGGGTCCCGACGAGATAGACCCGCAGTGGCTCAAGGGCATAGAGACCGTGGGCATCTGCGGGGCCACAAGCACGCCGAAATGGCTCATGGAGCAGTGCCGCGACAAGATAAACTCTTAACTCCCCGAAATGATATGCACTTCAGGCGAATAGCCAAGCTGGCGACTGCACTGCTCGTGGCCTGCCACCTTGTTTCCCTGTCGCTCCAGGCGCAGCGTCCGCGCTACGACAAGCTCTCGCCCATGCTCCGCCGCATGGCAAGGCAAGAGGTAGCCGCCAGCCGCTCCGCAGGAACAAACCTCTCACCCCTCACCTCTCACCCCTCACCCCAAAGAGAAGTCTGCGCCTTCGTGCAGGTGGCCGCCGGCGGCGACGACGTGCTGGCCGCCAGCGGCTGTCGCGTGCTGGCCTGGGAGGGCGACATCTGCATTGCCAACATCCCCAAGTCGAGCATCGTCCCCCTCTCGCTCGACGACCGCATCCTGCGCATCGAGGCCAACCGCAGCAGCCGACCGCTAAGCGACTCGCTGGCCTGGTACCTCAACGCCCTGCCCGTCTACGAGGGTCAGCAGCTGCCGCAGGCCTACACGGGCAAGGGCGTCGTCGTGGGCGTGATAGACGTAGGCTTCGACCTCACCCACCCCAACTTCTACAGCCGCGACACCACCGACTACCGCATACGCCGCTTCTGGGACATGCTCTCGGCCGACACCGTGGGCAGCACCCTGCCCGTGGGGCGCGACTTCACCACGCGCGACGAGCTGCTCGCCGTGGCCCACGCCCGCGACGGCCTGCACCAAACCCACGGCACCCACACCCTGGGCATCGCCGCCGGCAGCGGCTACGACTCGCCCTATCGCGGCATGGCCCCCGAGAGCGACATCTGCATCGTGGCCAACGCCGTCACCGAAGACACCATCTACATAGACCCCGCTGACTACGACAAGTACACCTTCGCCCTCGACGCCCTGGGCTTTAAGTACATCTTCGACTACGCCGAGAGCGTGGGCAAGCCCTGCGTCATCAACATCAGCGAGGGCAGCACGCAGGACTTCAGGGGCTTCGACGTGCTCTACTACGAGATGCTGCGCCGCATCAGCGGTCCCGGCCGCATCATCGTCTCGGCCGCCGGAAACAACGGCGGACAGAAGAACTTGCTGCACAAGCCCGCAGGAGACCCCCTGGCCGGCACCTTCCTGCGATTCTTTGCCCACGACGGCCTGGTGACGCTGAAGGGCGACCGCGACTTCACCCTGCGCCTGGTGGCCTACGAGGGCGAGCAGCGCGACACCATCCAGCTCTCCACCGCCGACATCACGGCGCTGCCCGACTCCATGGTCTACGGCCAGCTGCAGACCGCCAGCGACTTGCTCCAAGTCACCATCGAGGCCTACCCCTCGTGCTACGCCGACAATGAGACCTGCTACGACATCACCCTCCGGGGCACCCACAGCGTAGGCAACCGGCCCGTCGTCTCGCTCGAGGTGATGGGCGAGGAGGCCGACGTGGAGGTCTACCGCATGGACGGATACTTCTACCAGCACGCCTTCAACCCCGCCCTTAACGACGGCGACAACACCCACGGCGTGCTCTCGCCGGCCACGGCGCCCTGCGTGGTCTGCGTCGGAGCCACCAACTACCGTCCCGGCATCGTGAACTACCAGGGAGAGTGGCTGACGTTTGGCTCCGGGCACTATGGCGAAAGGAACATCAGCTCGTCCGTAGGCCCCACCATGGACGGCCGCATCAAGCCCGAGGTCATGGCACCGGGCGTCAACATCATCTCCTCCTACAGCAGCTACTACCTGGAGAACCACCCCGGCGCCAGCGACATTGCAAGGGACGTGGCCCACTTCGACTTCAACGGCCGCACCTACGCCTGGAACAGCAACAGCGGCACGTCGATGGCCGCGCCCGCCGTGGCCGGGGCCATCGCCCTGTGGCTCGAGGCCAAGCCCGACCTGACAACCGACGACGTGATTGACGTCTTCAGACACACCTGCCGCCAGCACGACCCCACCCTGCCCTACCCCAACAACTATTACGGCTACGGCGAGATAGACGTCTACCGCGGACTGCTCTACCTGCTGGGCATTGACCATATCTCGGAGGTGTCGGCCAGCCAGTCGCCCCTGCGCATCGGCCTCTCCAGCGGCCGTCTCACCATCGACTGCGGCCGCACGCTCAGTGCCGATACCCGCGTGCGCCTCTTCTCGCTCTCGGGCCGCCAGATACACGAAGCCCGCATCCCTGCCGGGCGGCAGACATACGGGCTAAACATTCCTCGGCTGGCAGAGGGGGTCTATGCCGTCCAGATAGACGGACCGGCAGACGTCAGCGGCTCCCAGCTCATCAGGATAAGGTGATTAGAGGGCGTGTCAAAATACGCTCCGCGTCATTCTGACAGGGTTCCTGTCGCTTCTTCAAATTTCTCCATGAGCCATGCGTTCTGCTCGTCGATGGTCAGATGGCTGTTGTCGAGCAGCAGCGCGTCGTCGGCCTGTCTGAGCGGCGACACCTCGCGGTGGGAGTCGATGTAGTCGCGCTCCACTACGTTCTTCAGTATGTCGTCGTAGTCGGCCTCCATGCCTTTCTGCTTCAGCTCGTCGTATCGTCGCTGCGCGCGCACCTCGGCCGAGGCTGTGACAAAGATTTTCAGTTCGGCGTCGGGGAACACCACGGTGCCTATGTCGCGGCCGTCCATGACGATGCCGCCCTCACGGCCCATGAGGCGCTGCTGTCGCACCATGTCCTCGCGCACGAAGGGCAGCGCGGCCACGGGGCTGACGTGGTTGGACACCTCCAGTGAGCGTATCTCGCGCTCTACATACTCGCCGTTGAGGTAGGCATCGGGGCGGCCCGTCTCGGGGTTGAACACAAAGGTTATCTTGATGTCGTCCATCGCCTTCTGCAGTTCCTCGGTCTTGATGCTCCCGTCGTCGAGGAACATGCCGTGGCGCAGGGCATAGAGCGTCACGCAGCGGTACATGGCGCCCGTATCGACATACACATAGCCCACACGCCGGGCCAGGTCCTTGGCCATCGTGCTCTTTCCGCACGACGAATGGCCGTCAATAGCAACAGTAATCTTTCTCATGGAGGGAGGGTTATTTATGGGGAGTGAAAGGGAAGTGAAGGGGGAGTGAAGGGGGAGTGAAAGGGACATTACTTCTTGTTCTGCTCAAAAGTATTGTCCCTTTCACTCCCCCTTCACTCCTCTTTCACTCCCCCTTCACTCCAATTAATAATCATAATATATAGCTTAAACTGAGCATGAGCGAGGTGCTGCTCACGTGGTATTTGGCGTAGGCCACGTGGAGCTGGAGCCGCTCGAGCGTCATGCCGGCACCGAGCGATATGGCCGCTCCGTGGCTGCTCTCGCCGTCGCCGCTCTTTATCTTCATCTGCGCCGCGCGCAGGGGGTTATATCCCGCAGCGATGTAGAACTGCTGGCCCAGCAGCAGGTCGGCGCCCAGCACGAGGTGCTTGCCCAGTCCGTACTGCCAGTCGTTGAGCCTTACGAGTGTGGCCGAGAATCTTAGCGGCGACCCCACGAGGCGTTTCGACACGCCCAGCTGCAGGTCCAGGGGCACGGGCTCGAAGTCGTCCTCGTAGGCCTTCACTTGTCCGCCCAGGTTGCGTGCCACGGCGCTGAGGCTCCACTCGCGGTCGGGGTCGTAGTAGTTCAGTCCCAGGTCGACGAGCACGCCCAGCGAGCTGTAGCTGCCTATGAAGGAGCCCACCATCTTCGCCGTCACGCCGCCGCTTAGTCCGTCGGCCAGCCCGTAGGCGAACGAGCCGCTCAGTGCCACGTCGCGCGCCCCGAAGGTGCCCGTCTGCTCGCCCGTCACCGTCGTCTCCTTCATCTCGCCATAGCTGATGAAGCGTCCCTGCACGCCCCACGTGGCGCGGTCGCCCAAAGCGCGGGTGAACGACGCGGTGGCTGTGACCGACCCCTCCATGTAGGTCATCACGTTGAGGTTGAGCGTCTTGTCGGCGACATAGCTGATGAGCGCCGGGTTGTGGAACACCAGCGACGCATCGTTCTCGGCCAGCGTGATGTTGTCGCCGCCAAGGGCCGACACATGGGCGCTCGACGGAAGACGCAGGAAATTGAACACGTTGTCGCTGTCCTGTGCCGACACACGCGTGGCGGCACACAACAGAAGGGCAAGGGTTATGACAGCAGTTCTGTTCATTCAGTGGCGGACAAATAGATGACGCTGGTTGAGTACCATGCATCAAATGTCCCTACGATTTAATTAACGTCTTTTGCCCCTAAAATATTGCGTGCTGTACGGTTGGTTTTATTGAGAGCGAGACGTTTGGGGGGCAAATAGCCGGAAAAAGTATCAAATACCGACGTGACTATATCAAATCTCGACGTGATTTTAACAAATCCCGACGGAATTTTATCAAATCACGACGTGCTATGCAAGCGGCAAAGCCGAGTCCTGACCCCACCCCTGCCCCTCCCCTCGAGGGGAGGGGAGTGGCTGCGCATAGTTTTGATAATGATAGACAAGCGAGATTCCCTACACATGGCGGGAATCTCGCTTGTCTATTTCCGAAACGTCAGCCCTTGTAGGGAATCTCGCTTGTCTATTTCCGAAGCGTCAGCCTCCTGATGGGTGTTTAGCGTTCTTGCCTTGCGCTGGCTGCCATCAAGTCGATGACGGAAGCGATGTCGGCCACGTCGACGGACTTGTCATCGTTCACGTCGGCTCTTTCCTTGTACTGCAAGCCGCTTCCGGCCATCACGTCGATGATAGAAGCAATGTCGGCCACATCTACGGCACCGTCGCCGTTCACGTCACCCTTCTTGTATTTCGGTGCTTCCGTAAAGTAGCCGGGATTGGCCGCACCGCCGTCGATATGGGCGTAGGAGGCATCCGTATAATTCTCGTCATACACAGTGCCTGCACCGCCGACGAGTCTGCGACAGCCGTTGAACATATCTGTTGAATTGATTACACTGCTGGTGTCCCAGCCGTCGCCCACATAGATTTTCTCTAAGTAAGACATTGCGCCAAACATGACTGACATATCCTGCACATTGTGCGTGTCAAAGCCGCTCAGGTCAAGTTCCTCTACATAGAGCAGATAGTAGAACATGCTACGCATGGATATTACTCGGCTGGTGTTGAGGTATTCTTTCATTCCCTTGAAGGTTGACACTTTAGGCATGTCGACGAACCAATTAGAGGTGCTAATGGGACGTGCATCGGCAAACGACGGGTCGAACTCCACTGTGACGATGTCTTTAAAGACATTGTTATCCCTTGACTGCCGTCCCATCTCATCCACTTTATACACGGGCTCAGTACGATTGTAGAAATCAGCGTCATAGAGCATCCTCAGGGTTGAGCCGTCCACCAGTGCGTACATCGTCTTCGTTGTCAGATAGCCGGGGTTGGCCGCGCCGCCGTCGGGGTGAGCATAGGACTTACCGGTATTGTTCTTGTCGTATGTAGTGCCAGCCATACCAACAAGCTTGCGGCAGTTGGAGAACATGGTGTTTTCGGCGGTAGCGAGGTTCATTGTGCTCCAGCCTTCGCCAACGATGATGGTGGTCAGCGAGGTGCAGTTGGCGAACATGCTATACATGTTTTTCACACGCGTCGTATTGAAGTTTGACAAGTCGAGCACTTCTATGCTGCGGCATCCGTCGAACATCTGTTGCATGCTTGTCACGCTGTCCGTGTTGAGGTAGTCCTTCATGCCCACAATCTCCGTGAGGTTCTCCATCTTGTTGAACCATGCATAGCACGACGTGGGCCTGTAGTCGGCAAACGACGGGTCGAACACGACGGTATTTACTTCGTAGCAATTCTGGTCGGCCACCCATCCTCGGTTTCCTGTTGTGACGCTAATGTCATATACCGTTCCCTCGCGCGAAGCTTTATTAAAGTCATAGTAGAAGGTCATCGTGTCATTATTGAATACGGCGTATGGGCTCTTGGTACCGTCGGTCAGGTAGCCGGGATTGCTCGTGCCGCCGTCGATGTGAGCGTAGGCCTTGTCAAAGTGCTGCTCATCGAAGGCAGTGCCCTGACCGCCTACCAGATTGTAGCAACCATAGAACATATCTTCCGATTTGGTGACCTTCGACACGTCCCATCCCTCGCCGACATAAATGGTCTTAAGACTTTCGCAATCCGCAAACATAGCTTCCATGTCTGTCACATTCGATGTGTCGAAGTGTGAGAGATCGAGCGTTTCCAGGTTCCTGCAGCTGTTGAACATTGCAGACATTTTGGTGACCCGACTGGTGTTGAAATATTCCATTCCCTCGAAGTCCTGCAATTGCCCCATGGTTGAGAACCAGTAAGCGCATGATGAGGGGCGGGCTTTGGCGAACGAGGGGTCGAACACCACCTTGGTGAGCGAGCTTTGGACGGTGTAGCGGTATGGGTCATCAAACCATTTGCAGTCATAAGCGTTGATGACAAACGAATTTCCGCCACGGCTGCTGCGCTTTGCATCGACATAGAACGTTAGCTTATCACCGGCTAAATTGGCGTATGCCTCGCCGTAGGTCAGGTAGCCCGGCTTGGACGAGCCGCCGTCCACTCTGGCATATAAAACATCGGCATAGCTGCCGTTGAAGGGAGTGCCCTGCTCGCCGGAAAGGGCGTTGCAGCGCTTGAACATGTCTTCTGAACAACGGACCTTCCCAGTATTCCATTTGTCGCCGACATAGATCTTCGCCAGGGAAGTGCAGCCAAGGAACATATTTTGCATGTCGGTCACATTTCTCGTGTCGAGATTGAACAAGTTAAGATTCCCCAGACTGGTGCACTCCTCGAAAAGACCCAGCATGATGGTGACGTTCGTCGTCACCTGGTTGCTCAGGTCTATGTCGAGCAGCTTACTGCAGTGAGAGAACATATAACTCATATCGGTCACCTTGTCTGTTTTAAGATACTGCAAGTCAACCTTTTCGATAGCCGTATTAGCGAACCAGTAGGCAGTGGAGGTGGGGTGGGCATTGGCAAACGAGGCATCGAAGAATGCCTCAATGATGTATTTGTAGTTGCCATCCTCATACCATCCGGGATTACCGCCGAGGGGCTTCAGGTGATAAATCTTGCCTGAGCGCTCCTGGCTTTTGTCGTCGCAGTAGAATCTCAAGTTGGCAAACTCGGGACCCTTTGTGTAGACAACATACATGTTGTTCAGCGTCAAGTAGCCGGGATCGCTCGAACCGCCGTCAACATGAGCCATTGACAAGTCGTTACTGCTGAACGTTGTGCCGCTGCCGCCGACGAGGCTGGTACAGCCGGCGAACATGTTTGTTCCCGATAATGGCGTATGGTTTATATCCCATCCCGAGCCAACATAAATGGTTTTCAGGTTGCTGGAATATTGGAACATCCAATCCATTTTCTCAACCTTGCTGGTGTTGAAGCTGGACAGGTCAAGGCCCACAAGGTCACTGCAAGTGGAGAACATACTTCTCATGTCTGTCACGTTTCTCGTGTCAAAGTCCAAGCGAATGTTCTTTACTTTTGAACATTGGGAGAACATGAGAGCCATGTTCGTCACCTTGCTGGTGTTGAAAGTCAGTTCAAATATGTCGTTTGCTGGAGACACATCTAATTGACACTCAGCGAACATGGCGCACATGTTCGTCACTTCGCTCGTATTGAGATATTCCAAGCCTTGGATTTCTACCAGCCACATTCCTTTGAACCAACTGTAAGTAGAAGTGGGACGGGCATTGGCAAACGAAGCATCGAAACCTACCAAGCCAACTTTAGCATTATTGCCGTCATTGACCCACCCTGGATTGCTGGAGCCTTGATTCAAAGAATACGTGACACCCTCCGAGTGCGAACTGCGATTGTTGTCGTAGTAGAAAATGAGTTGTTGCCACTTCTCAGTAAACACGGCATAGGCCTCCGCTGCGGCTGCCCTGCCAATGCCAAACATGCTGATGAACAGCGTCAGCAACATGTAACGTAAAAAACTTTTGTGCTTCATAATAACGAAATTTTATGGGTTAATTTTTGAATGATTATCTATGCAATAACAGCGTATGTCCCTACTTAGGAAAAGGACAAAAAAAGAACGCGAACTACTTCTAAATCATAAGCACTGCATATTATGAAGCGGTTCGTTCCGCATCGTTTGCAAAGGTAAACAATATAAACGAAAATGCAACATTTCTTTGCATTATTTAACAGGAAAAGCCCTGGGAGCGCGGACGTCCTCGTCCGCAAAAGACCTGGGAGCGCGGACGTCCTCATCCGCAAAAAGACCTGGGAGCGGTAACGTCCTCGTCCGTCACCGTCGTCTCCTTCATCTCGCAAAGTCCGAACAGTTTAGGATTCGTTCATCAGTTCGTAAAGATAGGCAGGACTTTGTACGTAGAGTTCCCCTTCTTCATCTTGCAAAGCAGGCATCAGTGATGAGTTATAGACACGCTCCATTGCTTGCTCTATTGAGCATCCAGTATCCTCCATAACGTATTTCACCAATTCGCTTAGTGCATAATTAGTCAGATAGATTGCTATTTGGCGGTGAGTTGGCTGTTTCATACCATCTTGCTGTTTGTCTTATGAAGGAAGTTCAATGCTCGCTGTGTACCAAAATAGTACTGCTGGTCAAGATATCTGTCTTGAAGCAGCTTTGCTGCCTGCTCAGGAGAATAGATACCCTCTCTATAGTTTGTCAGTTGCAGGACAACGCCATCATCGGCTATTGGTCCAATAACGATGTCATAATCATGAACGGGCTGTTGGTGGTTTCTGTCGCGGTTGGCATCAACGAACAGGAACCACTCTACGCTGGCTTTCTCTGGAAATACCTTTATTTTCAGTTCAGAGTTTAGCACAGATTCAGATAACTCGTAGGTGATGAGTGTAGGTGTACCCCCGAAGAGGCGTGCTTTCTTTTTAGCCATTCGTATGGCTGTGGACTTGTCTGGCGTCAGATAGAATCCCTTCCCGAAATCCTTAAACCTTAGGCCTTTCTGAAGGTCAATGGTTTGAATATCTGCGTTGGAGCCATGATAGAGTGTCATGCTAAAGTTCCTCCATTCTTTTGACAGATAATTAGTACATCGTCTATTGTCTCGTCTATAGACTGAAGATGCTCGACATCGTAGAATTCAATCAAGAAGGCGAGTCCCTTGTGTTCCTGTAAATATCGGAATGCCGCTTGCCTTGTCATAGCAAAACGGTGGGCGAATGCCTGTATGCAAGCAGTCAGGAATGGAATCTCGTACTTACTCATAAATCTGATTATAGGATGTCTGCTAAATTGTCAGCTGCAAAATTACAAATTATTTTCGAAATCAAATGGGTTTTTCCCTAAAAAACGTCAAGGGGGACGAAATCAGGACGAAATCCACAGATTGCTGTCGAACAAAAGATTGCGATAATAGTGAGAGGATTTTCCGCCGTTTCCTTCTTTTGTCTCATGTTTTTATGCTACCTTTGCACGCATAAATCTATTGTTTAAAGCACTGAGATGTTATTAAGTCATTACTACGAAGGTCTTGTGGAGGCGGGCTGCGACGAGGCGGGTCGCGGTTGCCTGGCTGGAAGCGTCTTTGCGGCGGCCGTCATCCTGCCGCCAGACTATGAAAACGCCGATTTCAACGACTCCAAACAGCTCACGGAGCGCCGCCGCTACGCGCTGCGCGAGGTGATAGAGCGCGACGCCGTGGCCTGGGCCGTGGGTGTCGTCACGCCCGCAGAGATTGACCGCATCAACATCCTTAACGCCTCGATACTGGCCATGCACCGCGCCCTCGACGCGCTGAAGGTGAGGCCCGAGGCCGTCATCGTGGACGGCAACCGCTTCAAGCCCTACGGCGGTCTGCCCAGCACAACGATAGTAAAGGGCGACGGCAAGTATCTGTCTATTGCCGCCGCCTCTATACTGGCTAAAACGTACCGCGATGACTATATGAAAACGCTCGCCCAGGAGTTCCCGCAGTATGACTGGGCAGTGAACAAGGGCTACCCCACGAAGAAACACCGCGAGGCCATCAGCCTGCATGGCACCACGCCCTACCACCGCATGAGCTTCAACCTGCTGGGGACGAGGGAGCTGGAGCTACCGTTTGAGTTTGAGTTTGAAAGGGGAGTGAAGGGGGAGTGAAAGGGGAGTGAAGGGGGAGTGAAAGGGACGATAGTATTAGCGTTTTATATGGTCGCAGAACTATCGTCCCTTTCACTCCCCCTTCACTCCCCTTTCACTCCCCTTTCACTCCCCTTTTATTCCGCCATAATAGATATGACAGTTGAGATGTCGGCCACGTCTACGGAGCCGTCGCCGTTGACGTCGGCACGACCCGCCGCTGACGCGCCGGGAATAGTGGCAGCTGACGCGTCGGGAAGGGTGGCTCCGGCCATGACGCTGATGATGGCCGAGATGTCGGCCACGTCGACCGTGCCGTCGTTGTTGACGTCGCCCACGACAGGGCCGCTGTAGGGCTTGTCCACCTCGACGATGGGGCCGGTGAAGCTGATGACGTAGCTCACGCTGTCGCCGAGGACCTCGGTGGTGAGGATGCCGACGATGTCGAAGTAGCGTCCGTCCAGCTGGGTGGTCTTCGGCATGGTGATGCCCTTCAGCTGGAAGGTGTTGAAGACGCGGGCCTGGGTGTTGCCCACATGGGCAAAAATCATCTTGTTTTCGAGGGTCATCGTAGCGCCGCGCAGCACGATGAGGTCGCAGAGCATGTCGTCGGTGAGGTCGTCGCTATGGAGCACCTCGCGCGGCTGTGCTGCCTCGGCTGCCGTGCTGACGGTGATGGCGTCTATGCTGGTGGCGTTCGTCACGGGCGAAAGCTGGGGCATACGGTTGACGTGCTCCAGCCGCCCGAAGAGCGGGCCGTCGAGCAGGTCATTGGCCGTGGCCTGCAGCCCGGTGCCGCTGATGCGCATACTGCCCGAGGCGTCGCGCACGTAGAGGTCGTCGCTGTGGGCCCAGAGCACCTGGGCGTCGATGAGCGACAGCTGGGCACTCTGGCCCTCGTCGATGGCGCGGAAGGCGGCAATGTCGGGGGCGATGTCCTGCTTCTTGACCGTGACGACGCAGGTGGCGGTGATACCCGGTGCTGACGCACCGGGAATAGTGGCGGCTGACGCACCGGGAATAGTGGCGGCTGATGCACCGGGAGTGGTGGCGGTGGCCGTGATGTTGCACGTGCCCTCGCTGACGGCGGTCACCAGGCCCGTGGCGTCGACGGTGGCCACGGCGGGGTTGTCGCTGGTCCAGGTGAGCGTGGCGCGGGCGTTGTCGGGCACCATCACGGGTGTGAGCTGAGTGAAGGTGGCGTAGCCCAGGGTGATGCTGTCGGGCAGGACGATGCCGGTGAGCACATGGGCGTAGTAGGCCTCGAAGCTGATGACGCCCCAGCTCTCAGCGATGTTACGGAGGGCAAAGTCGCACTCCTTGCCTGCCCATGAGAGCAGGTTGGCCGGCTTGGTGGTGTTGCTGATATGGTAGACACGGCCCGTGCCAGGGAAGGGGTCGCGGCTGGTGGACGGCGAGGGGTCGTTGGAGGATGCCGACACGCCCTTGGCACGCACCAGCTCGTAGTAGGGGTGGGCGGGGTTGTCGTTCACCGTGTTCCAATACCAGGGCTGCGTGTTGGTCGAGTCGACGCGGAAGATGAGCATACCGTGGCCGGGCAGCTCGGCGTCCCACTTCTCGCGCTGGCGGTTCTCCAGGAGGAAGTACTCCCTCTTCACGGGCGTGTTGATGCGGTAGCCGGCATTGCTCTGGTGGATGGCCTCGATGGAGAACTGGCCGGCCTCGTCGATGACCTGGGGCATGGCGAAGCCCAGGGCGTAGCGCTCGTAGAGGGAGAAGTTGCAGGGTGTGCGCCCGTAGTTGTAGTCGGCACCGTTGGCCATGACCGACCACAAGCCGGGGTTGACGCAGGCCTCTTCGTTCACGTTGTTGGTGTCGTAGAAGTCGGGCAGTCCGAGCACGTGGCTGAACTCGTGGCAGATGGTGCCGATGCCGTCGAGCACGCCCCAGTCTTCGCTGCCCAGCAGCTCGACCGAGCAGGCATAGCGGCCCAGGTAGACACCGTCGCGCCGGAAGTAGCTGTAGCTGAGGTCGGACTGGTGGGGCCAGAGCAGCCGCTTGTCGTTGCCCGTGACGTAGGAGCCCAGACCCGAGAAGATGAAGTAGACCATGTCGACCGTGCCGTCGCCATCGACGTCATAGTCCTTGAAGTTCACCAGGTCGTCGGCAGCACGGGCAGCGTCTTTCATCAGCTGCTCGTAGTTGTTCGACTCCTGCGTGCCGTCGGGGCGGGGGTAGTACTGGCTGCGGTTAATCTTGACGGGGCCCACGACGTCGAAGTGGGGCAGGAAGGTGCCGCTGGAGTTGTCGCGGAAGAAGTCGCGCACGGAGCCGGTACAGGGCTGCGAGTCAACGCGCGTGCGCGAATCGCCGGTGTAGTCGTCGTCGTTGATCATGTGGTCCATGATGTCGGCATAGTCGTCGTAGCGGAAGGGGCAGTCGTTGAACTCGACGAGGATGACCAGGCCGCGGAACTTGCTGTAGTCGTAGTAGGCTGCCCGGCGCTGCGCCAGGGCCTGCGACTGCGACGCGCGGTTGCGGCGCTGGAAGGTGGACTGCGCCTCACTCATGCGGGGCGTGAGCCGCGGGCCCACACTGCGCAGGTATTCCTGCTCCTGAACGGTGCGCTCGGCAGGCTCGCGGGCCACAAAGGTGGTGGGAGCCAGCCGGCCGTCGGCGTCGAGCTGGGCGTAGACATAATATCCGCGGGCGTCGCGCGTCAGCGTGTAGCCGTCGGTCGTGGTGTTGAAACTGCGGTACTCGTCGCCCACAAGGCGGATGGTGACAAACGTGCCGTCGGGCTGCTGCACGCGGGCCGTACCAGGATAGGCAGGACGCGAAAAGGCAGAAGCGGCAAAAAGCAACATGGAAAGGAATATCAGTGAGAGTCGTTTCATCATTTTTCGGAAGATTATGTAAACGGACTGCAAAATTACTCATTTTCCGCCAATTAGACAATCATTTAGTAAAAATTCACCTTTCAACCAGACTTTAAGCTATGCCCGAAGCGATTTACTTAGCCGCTCTGATGATGAGAGCGAGCCGTTGAAAGGTTGTCTTTGCCCGTACATTAAATAGGGAAAGGGTCGTTGCAATCTATAAACGCTGACGTGGTTTGTATAAACGCTGACGTGGTTTGTACAAACGCTGACGTGGTTTGTACAAACG
>CAMPCG010000039.1 GCA_946644025.1 uncultured Prevotellaceae bacterium
GAACCCCTATCATGCCCCTACGGGGCAAGGCTGCGCAAACGTTGGGCCAAGATGTGTATAAAGAATAGTCCCTTCAAGGGGAGGGGAGCGGCTGCGCACCATATAGCGAATTAATAGAATCAGCCTGTAAAGAAAACTGACAAGAAAACGCACCGGGAAAAACCTCAAACCAGCGTAAAAACATGCACATATCGGCATTTTTGTGCAGTTTTTCACCCTCATTTTTCTGCACAAACCAGGCGATTTGTGCGGAAATTAACACGAAAAAACAGCATTTTAACGTTCGTTTACCTCCAGAACGGGCTTTTTGTGATGATTGTTCATCCCTCAAGGCGTCTGCGTTTTTATGGGCCATGTTTTCTTAACGCGCTGTATATGAGCACCATCCGATTTATTGGCAAGCAGAATCGGGACGCACTTTGCCCATAGTTTGCCCGGCTCTCTCTATGAGAGAAAGCCGTCCGGACTATGAGAGAGAGCCGTCCGGTCTCCAAGGGGCCTTTAACCTGCCTCAAAACTCGTGTATCTGAATCCCGAGCCGACTTCGTTCAGAATTTTCGACGTATGGCGGGGCTGTTGTAAAGATTTTTCGCCCCATTCAGTTGCGCTGTCAGTACAGGGGCGGGCCCCCGTGCCAGCCCGATTGCCCGCAAGGGCAAATTGAAGCGAAAATGCTCACTGCACACTGTCCCTGCCGTATCATCGGGCTGGCACGGGCCTGCCCCTTCATTGGCAGATTTTATCCGTACAGCACGATATTTTTCCGAATTTTTCTTCTATATCGATTTTTATGTGTACCTTTGCATTGCAAAACCTGAATTCAAGTTTCTGGAGCAATGAAAGCACAGCGCAGCAGCGGCCTTTCAGGCCCGTCTCCCGCGAAACATGCAAAAAGTAAGACTTGAATCGTTATATAAAAACAAACGATAATGAAGAAAATCCTTTCCCTCGCGCTCCTGCTGTCGGTGACGGCAAGCGTCTTCGCCGTAGAGGCAGAAATCTTACGCTGGCGCAACGGCGCACCCGTGTTCCAGGGCTTCAACAAAGTAGCCCCCGGAGAAGGTGCAGTGTGGGGAGACCTGAACACAGACGGCGTGGTAGACGTAGCCGACATTGCCAATATCATCGACATCATGGCTGGGAAGTAAGACGTGGACGGGAAAGAGCTATACATAAACTTCGACGAGTATATCCGTCAGGACGAGCCGGGTAAGCGCGAGGCCGCTTACGCCTGGAGCACGGCCATTGGACTACAGGCGGTGGACGGGCTCAAGACATCAGCTTACCTGAACGAACTGGCACACCGGAATATTGAGGGCGAAATCAGCATCGACGAGGTGGGTCGTCTGCTCAACAGCTATTATGAAAGCAAGACCACTCGCGAGGCCAATGACGACACGGAGGAGGCCGATAAGGCTTCGAAAAACATCAAGCAGATACTGTCGGCAAAGACGTTCGACTTCTCGGCCAACGGGTATATTTCACTGCACCGCCGCATCTTCGACGGAGTGCTGTTACGTGCAGGAAAAATCCGCGAGTATGACATAACGAAAAAGGAGTGGATACTCAATGGCGACACTGTGAACTATCTGAACTGGGAAGATTTGCGCCGTGCGCTCGACTATGACATTGCCAAGGAGAAGGCTTTCGACTTCACGCGCCTCACATTGGAACAATTCGTAAGCCATCTATGCCAGTTCGTGTCCGACCTCTGGCAGATTCATGCCTTTGGCGAAGGCAACACACGCACTACGGCCGTATTCACCATCCAGTACCTCCGCTCGCTGGGCTTCAATGTGGATAACGATCTCTTTGCCAAACATTCCTGGTATTTCCGCAATGCGCTGGTACGTGCCAACTACAGCAATTACCAGAAGAAGATAGCAAGAGACTCTTCGTTCCTTGAAAAGTTCTTCCGCAACCTACTGATGGGAGAGCGGAATGAATTGAAAAACAGGTATATGGTTATTAATCCTCCAGAGGAATGGCAACTGCAAACCACATCAAACACTCAGGACATACCGAACAAGTACCGAACAAGTACCGAACAAGCAACCGAACAAGCAACCGAACAAGCAACCGAACAAGTAACCGAACAAGTTATGGCCCTATTGTCGGCAGTGGGCAGAGACCAGTATACGCTGAAAGAGCTGATGGACAAGCTGAAGCTGAAACATCGCCCCAACTTTATTGAAAACTATATTGAGCCAGCCATCAGCAACGGCTTTCTGCGTCTGCTCTACCCCGACTCTCCACGCCATCCCCGGCAGAAGTATCTGTTGACGGTGAAGGGACTTGCGATATATAACGAAAATGGCAAATAAAAACATACTCCTTCTGGGCTTCCTGCTGCCGATGGTGCTTCTGTCGTGCTCCACGACGAAGAACGTTCCCGACGGCGACCAGCTGTTCATCGGCCTGACGAAGATAGCCTATCAGGACTCCGGCCAGGACTCCCTGCAAGACGAACGTCAGCGCGAGCATTATAACACCACGCAGGAGGAGGTGGAGGCCGCCCTGGCCACTGCTCCCAACGGTGCGCTCTTCGGCAGCAGCTACTACCGCACGCCCTTCCCCTACGGTCTGTGGATATGGAACTGGGCAGGCGACAGCAGCGGCAAGCTAAAGAAATGGATGAAGAAGTCGTTTGGCAAGCCCCCCGTGCTGATGAGCCAGGTGAACCCCGCGCTGCGTGCGTCGGTGGCCCAGTCGGTGCTGCGCAAGAACGGCTACATGCACAGCACGGTGACCTATAACGAGGTGCCCCAGCGCAACCCCAAGAAGATGAAGATAGGCTACACGGTCAGCCCCGGCCGGCTCTTTATTGTCGACTCGCTGAGCTACGAGAACTTCCCGCCCCCCATGCTCCATCTCATCGACTCCACGAGTGCCGAGGCCCACATCGTCAAGGGCTCGCCCTTCAGCGTGGGCAACCTCGACGGCGAGCGTACAAGGCTGTCGCAGCTCATGCGCAACAACGGCTATTACTACTACCAGCCGGGCTACGCCTCGTTCCTGGCCGACACCTTTGCCGTGGCCGGCCATGCCCGGCTGCGCCTGCAGCTGGCCGACTCACTGCCCGAAGAGGCGCTGCACCCCTGGTACATCGGCAAGATGACGATGCAGCTGCGCCGCTCCTTCCGCGAGCAGCTCACCGACAGCACCGACCGCAGCTTCCTGAAGATACGCTTCAACGGCAAGCGGCCGCCCATGCGCCCCAGGGTGGTGCTGCGCAACATGCGGCTGCGGCCGCGGAGCCTTTTCAACTATGACAACTACCAGGAGTCCATGCAGAAGGTGAACGCCACGGGCGTGTTCTCCTCCGTCGACTTCCAGTTCAGGCCCCGCCCCGGGACCGACACCCTCGACCTGACCCTCAACTGCGTGTTCGACCAGCCCTACGACTTCTATGTAGAGACCAACTTCGTGAACCGCACCATTGGCCGTCGCGGCCCAGAGCTGAAGGTGGGCCTGGTGCGCCGCAACGCCTTCCGCGGCGGCGAGCGTCTCGACGTGAACCTTCACGGTTCTTACGAGTGGCAGAGCGGCGTAGGGAGCAGCAACAACTCCTACCAGTACGGTATCGACGCCAGCGTGGAGTTCCCCCGCATTCTGTTCCCCTTCGTCAAGGACGGGCCGCGGCGCCGGCGTCCCGCCCAGGCCCTCCAAGACTCCACCTCCACGGGCCAGCGCACACCCGCCAGCCGACGCCGCCGACGGTTCTACTCCACGCCGTGGACCATTGCGAAGCTGTCGAGCGACATCGTGCGCCGTCCCAACTACTACAAGATGCACATCGTGGCGGGCGAATGGACCTACCGCTGGCAGACGTCGGAGAGCAGCCAGCACGAGCTATCGCCCCTGACGGTGAAGTACCAGTACAAGAACAGCTACACCGAGCAGCTCGACTCGCTCCTTTCGCGCAACATATTCCTTGCCGCCAACATGAGCGACCGCTTCATCCCGAAGATGCGCTACACCTACATCTACGACAGCCCCAAGACGAAGCGCAACCCCCTGCGGTGGGAGACGAGCCTTGAGGAGGCCGGCAACGTGACGTCGCTCTACTTCCTGGCCAAGGGCGACGATTGGAACAAGAAGGACAAGACGCTCTTCAAGACCGCCTACACCCAGTTCCTCCGCTTTGAGACCGACCTCACCAAGACCTGGACGCTCGACCAGCATTCGCAGCTCGTAGGCCACATCAACGCGGGCTACCTCTACTCCTACGGCAACAGCAAAAGCGCGCCCTTCAGCGAGAAGTTCTACGTGGGCGGTGCCAACAGCATACGTGCCTTCCCCGTGAGGAGCCTGGGCCCGGGCTCCTTCCCCGGCTTCACCAGTATGGGCAACCAGTTTGCCTACGCAATGTGCAACGGCGACCTCAAGCTGGTGCTGAACCTCGAGTACCGGCGGCGGCTGGTGGGCGACCTCTACGGCGCCCTCTTCCTCGACATGGGCAACGTGTGGGACTCGTCAGACTGGAGCCTCACCTTAGACAGCCCCGACGAGGAGCTGCAGCCGTTAATCGACGAGTGGAACAGCACGTTCGACAAGATGAAGTTCAAGCCCCGCAACCTCTTTAACGACCTGGCCATGGGCACAGGCATCGGTCTGCGCTACGACCTCGACTTCCTCATCCTGCGCGTAGACTGGGGCTTCGGCCTCCATGTGCCCTACGAAACCGAAAAGAGCGGATACTTCAACATACCACGGTTCAAGGACATGCACACCCTGCACCTGGCCATCGGGTATCCATTCTGATATTTCTTTTTTTTCTTTCATTCATGTACAAACCATTATTCTTGAAGCGCGAGGTGCTTGTCTTCCGCCAATTCCAGCGGAAGGGCTACTCGCTCTTTGCATGTCTGGGCCGCGAGGTGGTCATCTCGGTGCTCAGCGTCGCCACGCTCTCGGCCACCAAGGCCGCCGGCATCAGCGACGAGGTGTGGCGTGTGGACTCCGCCGGACATGTCAGGGAGGTGCAGCTCAGTGACGTAGGCGTCACCGGCTCCCGCGCGCCGCTGGCCACGAGCCAGGCGGCACGCATGGTAACTGTACTGAGCCGCGAAGACATTGCGCAGGCGCCAGTACAAAGTGTCAACGATTTGCTCAAATACGCCGTCGGCGTGGATGTGCGACAACGTGGAGCGCTTGGCTCCCAGACCGACATCTCCATACGCGGAGGCACACAGGAGCAAATCACCATCCTGCTCAACGGCATCAACATCGGCGACCCGCAGACGGGGCACAACACCCTCGACCTGCCGTGCCAGCTTGAGGACATCGTGCGCATCGAGGTGCTCGAAGGCCCTGCCGGCCGTGTCTACGGCACCTCCTCGCTCGTAGGGGCCATCAACATCGTCACTACCACCGACGCTACGCCGTCCCTCAACCTCGAAGCCGGCAGTTACGGCTACGCCAAGGCCGCCTTTACGGCCGCCCTGACCCCCAGCCGCTCGCCCCTTGCCTCACACCTCTCAGCCAGCTATCAGCGCTCCGACGGCTATTCCCGCTCGCGTGAAGGACGCCTGAACACGGGCACCAGCGGCACGAGAGCCTTCTACCAGGGAGCCTACGACACCGACGGGTTCCATGTAGGCTGGAACTTCGGCCTCACCGACCGTGGATGGGGCAGCGGCACCTTCTACGCCACGCCCCGCTGGAAGGCCGACGAGCAGTACGAGCACACCACCAAGCTCTTCGCCAACATTCAGGCCGACCTGCACCAAGGAGCCTTCCACCTGCTGCCCGCCGTCTACTGGCAGCAGCACCGCGACCGCTACGAGGGCTACCACAACCGCCCCGACCTCATGCCCTACAACTACAACAGGTGCAACGTCTACGGTCTGAGGGCCGACGGCTACTTCGACTCTCCCCTGGGGCGCACTGCCATCGGTGCCGAGCTGCGCAACGAAGACCTCGTCAGCGGCAACCTCGGCGAGCCTCTCTCCCGCCATCACCACATCGGCGGCACCGACCGCGACTACACCCTCGGCATCAACCGCACGAACATCTCGGCCCACTTGGAGCACAATGTCCTGCTGCGCCGACTGACCGTCTCGGCGGGCTTCGTAGCGGCGAAGAGCTCGTGGAGCGACATGAACATGACCCTCTACCCGGGCATCGACGTCAGCTATGTCATTCCCCTCTCCTCTCGCCTCTCATCTCCCTCCACTGTCAAGCTCTTCGCCGGGTGGAACACGTCGCTCAGGTTGCCGTCGTTCACCGAGATGTACTACAAGCTGCAGGGCTATGCCGCCGACCCTCACCTGAAGCCCGAGGAGATGCAGGCCCTGGAGGTAGGCGCACAGCTCGTCTCGCCCCATGTCCAGGCCAAGGCTACGTTCTTCCATCACCACGGCCGCAACATGATAGACTGGGTGATGGACACCAAGCTGGGCGACGACGCCGTGTGGCAGAGCGTCAACCACACCCGCATCAACACCACCGGACTGGAGACCGCGCTGACACTCAGCCTGCCCACCTCGGCCCCCTCGGCTCCTCAGCTTCACCTCTCCTACACCTACCTTTCGCAAGACAAGCGTCTGGAGGACGGCCTGGTGTCGCAATATGCCATGGAGTATCTGCGCCACAAGCTCGTAGCCGCCGTCCAGGCCCCGCTCTGGCGCCATCTTAGCGGCCGTCTGGGTGTGCGCTGGCAAGACCGCGTGGGCACCTACACCACCTTCGATGGCGAGCTCTGCCACTATCGTCCCTACGCCCTGATGGATGCCCGTCTGGCCTGGACGCAGAGCCGCTTCAGCGTCTATGCCGAGGCCAGCAACCTGCTCAACAACCGCAGCTACACAGACTTCGGCAACGTGCCCCAGCCCGGCCGATGGATTGTGGCAGGGGTCACCTGGCGATTTGGAAAATTGATACGATAATCTATCTGAAAAGCAGTGGACAGGTCGCCGTAAAAAGCTACCTGTCCACTTTTCTTTCTCCCGTTGGTCTCATCTACAACTCAAGAGTACCAACGTATATGTTAAGTTCATAAAATTGTTCTACATCGTTTTTATTCTCATCATAGAATATCAAGCATAAAACTTTCGATAGTAATGACATTCACCTTTGGAAATGGTATGTCGGCAAGTACACGGAAATGGGAATCCTCACTGACGATGTAGTCGGCGTTAGCTATAATCGCACAATCCACAAACTTGTTATCGTCAGGGTCTTGCTTGATGAGGTGAAAGTTGTATTGCGGATGAAAGCGAAGGCAATAATCGCTGCTTAAGATGGCCTTCAACACGCCCTCTGCCACAAATGGGCTAACATTCTTGGCAATGACTTCTTCATACTCGCTGATGATTTCATTGCTGACACATATATTATACTTACCTTCCCTGAACGCCCTCCATGCGGCATAATACGCGCTGTGACGCGAAATCATCTGCAACAGGCAGTTGGTGTCAATGACTACGGCTCTCATTGCTGGCTCTTATAGGGCGTGCGGTAATGTGCATGTTTCAAGTTCTCGAGGGTCTGCTCATTCCATGCGCCAGACTCCCACAGTTTATCCATCTCTTTGTCTACTAAGTCGAAGAAATAGTTTGATATGGCCTGCTTTAGGCCTCTTATTTCTTCCTCAGTACGCAAATGGGCTACGGCATTTAATACCTCTATCTGAGCTGGGGTGAAGTTATTAGGTTTGCTTATCACTTCCATAATCAATTCGCTTTTTTCTCGCAATGCGACTGCAAATGTAAGGAGTTTTTCTGAAAGTTCCAAATAAATCGGGGAAAAACAGCTAACATCGAAGTTCCTTGGCCTTTCAGGCCGGCTGAGACTTTGTTCAGAAGATGTTGTACAGGTGGAGGCTGGTGAGCGTGGTGAGCAGGATGATGACGCTGCCCAGCATGACCACCATGCCGATAATCTGGTTGATGAGCTTGATGCCGTCGGTGCTGAACTTGGTGCGAATCTTGTCGATGAGCCACGTCAGGCCCCACCACCAGAGCAGGGCCCCACCCACGATGCTCACGAACCCCGCCACCATCTCTATGGGCTTGTCGGGCTGCAGTCCGAAGGCGAACTGGGCGTAGAGGGCCATGAAGAGAAAGACGATGAGCGGGTTGCTCAGCGTGACGAGGAAGGCCGTCACGGCGTTGTGCGTCAGCGTGCCCTTCTGCTGTCCGGGTGTGCGCAGCTTGCGCGTGGGGTCAGTGCGGTAGGTGTAGAAGCCGAAGCCCAGCAGCAGCAGGCTTCCCACTATCTGTAGGTAGAAGCGGTTGGTGTCGTTGCTCACGAAGTCTACCACGAGACCCATGCCCAGACCGGTGATGCCGGCATAAATCATGTCGCTCAGGGCGGCACCGCAGCCCGTCACGAAGCCATACCAGCGGCCCTTGTTCAGCGTGCGCTGGACACAGAGCACGCCCACCGGACCCATAGGAGCAGAGGCGATGACGCCTATCAAAATGCCCTTGAAGACGATGTCGAGAATATTGGGTATCGTATTTATGTCGAACGGCATAACTTTATTTTCGATTTACGTTATTTTCGGTTTTCGACTTGGCTGTGCAGCCAACTATTCACCATTCACTATCAACTATAACTGCAAAGGTACAACAATTTCGCCATTTACGTCACTCTTTGTGGTTAAAGGAAGTTAAACAATCTCTCATGTCTGCAAAAAGCACTATCTTTGCACCATTCTTATTCACAATTCATTAACCTAAAAATCAACACTATGAACAGTCAGACTGAAATGAAGCCATACGTTATTGGCCTCGACCTTGGAGGTACCAACTCCGTGTTCGGAATCGTAGACTCGCGCGGCGAGATTAAGGCCACCACCGCCATCAAGACGGGCGGCTATTCCTCAGCCGAGTCATACGTAGACGCCTGCGTGGAGGCCCTGCAGCCCGTCATCGAGCAGGTGGGCGGCCTGGAGACCATCAAGGCCATGGGCATCGGCGCTCCCAACGCCAACTACTACACAGGCACGATAGAGTATGCCCCCAACCTGCCGTGGGCCCACGACTCTAAGGTTCCCCTGGCCCAGATGTTCAGCGACCGTCTCGGCGGCATTCCCGTGGCCATGACCAACGACGCCAACGCTGCCGCCATCGGCGAGATGGTCTACGGCGTGGCCCGCGGCATGAAGAACTTCATCGTCATCACCCTGGGCACGGGCGTCGGCTCGGGCATCGTGGTCAACGGCCAGCTGCTCTACGGCCACGACGGCTTTGCCGGCGAGCTGGGCCACGTCACCATGGTGCGCGGCGCCGAGGGCCGCTCCTGCGGTTGCGGCCGCAAGGGCTGTCTGGAGGCCTATTGCTCGGCAACGGGCGTGGCACGCACGGCCCGCGAGATGCTGGCCAAGACTCAGCGCCCGTCTATCCTGCGCGAGATGGACCCCGAGCAGATTACGTCGCTCGACGTCTCCATCGCTGCCGGCAAGGGCGACGAGCTGGCCAAGGACATCTACGACTTCACGGGCAAGATGCTCGGCGAGGCCTGTGCCGACTTCACCGCCTTCTCCTCGCCCGAGGCGTTCATCTTCTTCGGAGGCATGGTGAAGGCCGGCGAACTGATTATGAAGCCCATCCGCGACGCCTACGACGCCCACGTCATGAACATCTTCCGCGGGAAGGCCAAGTTCCTGGTCAGTGCCCTCGACGGTGCCTCGGCCGCCGTGCTCGGAGCGTCGGCAGTAGGCTGGGAAATCAAATGAACTATGAACTGAAATCGCTGGACGAGCCGGGTGCCCAGCTGTTTGCGTCGCTGACCGAGGCCCAGTTGCGCAACCGTCTCGACCCCGCGAAGGGCATCTTCATCGCCGAGAGTCCTAAAGTCATCAGCGTCGCCCTCGACCAGGGCTATGAGCCCGTGGCCCTGCTTTGCGAGCAGCGCCATGTCGAGGGCGACGCTGCCCCCATCATCAGCCGCATGGACGCGTCCGTCCCCGTCTACACTGGCAGCCGCGACCTGCTCTCCCAGCTCACCGGCTACACGCTGACGCGCGGGGTGCTCTGTGCCATGCGCCGACCGCAGCTGCCCACGGTGGAGTCCGTCTGCCGCGACGCCCGCCGCGTGGTGGTCATCGACGGTGTGGTCGACACCACCAACATCGGGGCCATCTTCCGCTCGGCGGCAGCACTGGGCGTCGACGGCGTGCTCCTCACCCGCACGTCGTGCGACCCGCTCAACCGCCGTGCCGTCCGCGTGTCCATGGGCTCGGTGTTCCTCGTGCCGTGGACGTGGCTCGACAGCCCGCTGCCCAGCCTCCACGACTACGGTTTCCGCACGGCGGCCATGGCGCTCACCGCCAACAGCGTTTCCCTGGACGACCCCGCCCTCATGGCCGAGCCGCGGCTGGCCATCGTCATGGGCACCGAGGGCGACGGACTGCCCCACGACACCATAGCCAGCGCCGACTACGTGGTGCGTATTCCCATGGCCCACAACGTAGACTCGCTCAACGTAGCCGCTGCAGCGGCAGTAGCCTTCTGGCAACTTAGAGAAAGAAAGCAATGACCGTCACTGAACGTTTCCTTAATTACACTGCCTTCGACACCCAGTCGTCGGAGGCGAGTACGTCCACCCCCAGCACACCCGCGCAGATGGTCTTTGCGCGCCATCTGGCAGAGGAGCTCAGGCGCGAGGGGCTGCACGACGTGGTACTCGACGACCGTGGCTACATCTACGCCACGCTGCCCGCAAACACGCCCTGCAACTGCCCCACGATAGGCTTCATAGCCCACTACGACACCAGCCCCGACTGCTCCGGAAAGGACGTGAAGCCCCGCATCGTGGAGCACTACGACGGCGGCGACATCGCGCTCTGCCAGGGCATGACGCTCTCGCCAAAGGTCTTTCCCGAATTGCTTTCCCACGTAGGCGAAGACCTCATCGTCACCGACGGCCACACGCTGCTGGGGGCCGACGACAAGGCCGGCATCGCCGAGACGGTGCAGGCCATGGCCTGGCTGCGCGACCACCCCGAGGTGAGCCACGGGAGAATAAGGATTGCCTTCACGCCCGACGAGGAGATTGGCCGCGGGGCCGACCATTTCGACGTTTCGGGCTTCGGCTGCCAGTGGGCCTACACCATGGACGGCGGCGATGTGGGCGAGCTGGAATACGAGAATTTCAACGCAGCGGCGGCAAAGGTCAAGCTGCGCGGGGCCAGCGTGCATCCCGGCTATGCCAAGGGTAAGATGGTGAACGCCACGCTGTTGGCCACGGAGTTCATCGGCCAGCTGCCAGCCGGCGAGCGTCCCGAGACGACCGAGGGCCGCGAGGGATTCTTCCACGTCACGGCCATCAGCGGCCACGTAGGCGAGGCCACCCTCTCGCTCATCATCCGCGACCACGACCGCGAGCGTTTCAACAAGCGGAAGGAACTTGTAAGCGACATTGCCCGGACGATGAACAGCCGTTACGGCGAGGGCGCCGTCACGGTGGAGATGCACGACCAGTATTACAACATGTCAGACTGCATCACGCCTGTGATGCACGTCGTCGACATTGCCCTTGAGGCCATGCGCCGCGCCGGCATCGTGCCGAAGGTGCAGCCCATACGCGGCGGCACCGACGGGGCGCAGCTCTCCTTCCGCGGCCTTCCCTGCCCCAACATCTTTGCCGGGGGGCTCAACTTCCACGGCCCCTACGAGTTCATACCCGTGCAGTCGATGGAGAATGCCGTCAGCGTCATTGTCGGCATCTGCCAGCTGACAGTAGATTATAGATAAAGAAAGACGCGCAAATCGAAGTTCTCACCGGCGCAGCCAGTAGACGCGGTTGGGCTTGGTGTCGCCAAGAGTAAAAATGCCCGGCAGCGGCTTCTTCTTCTCCCTGATACTTATTTCGCCCGTCGAGGTGTCCACCTCGCTGATGGTGTATCTCCCCTCCTCCACCGCGAGGGCAGCCTTCTCGGCCTTGGTGTAGACGAGGTAGCCCACCTTATCGTTGCCCAGGGCTACGCAGCCGTCGCCGTCCACGGGCCGCATCTTCGCAATGTCGGCGAGGAGTTCCTCATTGTCTATGCGCACGTTTGCCAGCGAGCCCCCGGCCATGAGTATGGCCCATCCGTAGTTGGGGTATTGCTGGGCGAAGAACGTCACGGCCTTGTCGGGATAGCGGTCGCGCATCTCGCGCACGGCGCGGTAGGCCTCGTCGAATCCCGTCTTGCCCACCTTCATCTGGCGCATCCACTGTCGCGGCGCCATGCTCTTGCCGCCCTGTGGAGCCCAAAGGCCCTCGGTGTTGTAGTGCCAGTAGCGTATGTCGATGATGTCCACCACCTTGTTCAGCACGGGGTCGTTGAGCAGGCTGTCCTGCACGTCGCGTGTGCAGCTCAGTGCTACGAGCGGGTGGCGTCCCGTCTCGCGCTCCCACTCGTCGATGGTCTGCAGCCAGAATCGGGTGAAGTGCAGCGGCCCGGTGTACTCCGCGCTGATGAGGTGTACCACGTTTGGCTGGTCCTTCAGCTCTTCGAGACACATGCGTATGTACTGTCGGTGCAGGGGTCGCAGCACGGGGTTCTGCTCGTCGTAGAACTGCTCGGCCATAAAAACGCGCTTGTCGCCGGCAAAGGGTACAGGCTCGGGGAAGGGTAAGGCCCCCGAGGCCCCCCCTTCGGCCCCCGAGGAGGAGGCCCCCCTTTCGCCCCCCGAGGGGGGCACGATAGACTCTTCCTTGAACGGCGAAACTATAGAAGCCCCCTCGGGGGCCGTAGGGGGGGCTTCCATATTCACATTGTTCACCGGCCGCCAGGGACAGTCCACCCAGTGGGCGCCGGCCTCCAGGATGTTGTGCTGGAAGTAGTGGTGGTTGAAGAGCATGATGCCCTCCTCGGCGGCCTTGTCGGCAAAGGCTCGCAGCCGGCCCCAGTACCACTCGTTGGGGCGTGTCAGGTCATAGCGCGAGAGTCCGTCCCATGCCTTTCCCTGTCCGCTGCGTGCGAAGGGCTGCTCATAGAAGGGTGCCCACACGTCGCCGTCGGCCCGGCGCACACGCTCATGGTCCGTGCGGCGCAGGTCGTACCACAGCCCGTAGTGGTGGTCCAGGGCAGCGTAGCCGTTCTGCTTCAGATAGCTCACGACAGTGTCTATGCGGTCTGTCCATCCCGTGCCCTCACGTCCGGGCACGAAGCGGGTGATGGCCGGGCGCGCCTCGCGCTGGCAGAAGTTGTCCTTCACGCGTCCGCTCCACCAGGGGATGGAGTAGAGGGAGCCTACAGACCCTACAGACCCTCCCCCCAGCCCCTCCCTACAGGGAGGGGAGTAGTTACTTTCTCCCCCCGATGGTTCAGCGAAAGGTCTATATACTCCCCTCCCTATAGGGAGGGGCTGGGGGGTGGGTCTGTTGGGGGTGGTTCCCTTTATCCACCTCTCCATCGTCAGTCGGGGCTCGTTGAGCGACTCCTGGGCCAGCTCCATTGCCTGCTCCATGGTAGGCGAGCTGGTGGCGTTGGTGGGACGGGGCAATATGCGGGCGTCGAAGGGCAGCGCTCCCAGCCGCTGCTCCAGCTGGTGGTAGAAGAGCGACCGCGGCTGCACGTGGTCGTTGCTGCTGGTCCAGTGGCCGTTGCCCGTCAGTGTGCCCCAGCATCCGTGAGCGCTCGAGCGGTTGAGCGAGTCGGGCGAATAGCAGGCTATCGTCGAGGCCGTACACTGCCAGAACATGGAGTTGGCCGTGTTCCACCCGGTGCCGAACTGGAACTGCTCGAGG
>CAMPCG010000040.1 GCA_946644025.1 uncultured Prevotellaceae bacterium
TATGTTAGATTTTTGAAGATTTTTGTCCTTATATTTCTTCTGGTGGTCAGCATGAATGAGTAGTTACAATTTCACCCCCCAAAAAGTTAAAATATGTAAACATAGTTGCGCGGGCACAGCGCATTTGCTAACTTTGTAACTGCGAACGGGAAGGACGCTGAAAGCAGAGTGCACGCTGCCGGAAGCAGGTACAACCCAACCTTTGTCAAACCATTTAAACACTAAGAAAACACTATGCTGAAACTTGATCTTTACAGAAACAACAACGAGAGCAGCACGAAGTGGCTGTGCAGGGAACCCTTTGTTCTGCTACGATGGCACCACTTGAAAAAGTTGAATAATGACAAAGGTTTGCGGAGCAAAATCGCTGAAAACCGTAGTGTTTACTATGTACTTACAAATCTTACATTCTTACATTTCATTTCACCCACTTTGCCCCCTTCAAAAAGAACGTTCCCCACGGGACTTGCCCATGGGGAACGTTTTTAGGCTGATAAAGCAGACGAACTATTTGCGGTTCTTCCACAGCTTCGTCATGTCCTCCAGCGTCTTGCCCTTCGTCTCGGGCACCAGCTTCCACACGAAGACGGCAGCCACGACGCAGATGATGCCGTAGAGGCCGTAGGTGAACCAGTGGCCGAAGTGGTCGCCCTCGGTGAGGTGCATGTTGAACATGGGCACGAAGGAGGAGGAGACGATGAAGTTGAATATCCACTGGAAGGCCACGGCTATGGCCACGGCAGCACCACGGATGGTGTTGGGGAATATCTCGGCGATGAGCACCCAGGTGATGGGGCCCCAGGAGAACATGAACGAGGCTGAGTAGACGAGCAGGCTGACGGCGGTGACCATCTCCAGTCCCGGCTGTCCGAAGGTGAAGGCCACGCCGAGGGCTCCGATGGCCATTCCGAGCGAGCCGTAGATGAGCAGCGGCTTGCGGCCCCACTTCTCGACGGTGAAGATGGCCACGAGGGTGAAGAGGATGTTAATGACGCCCATGAAGACGGTAATCATCATGGGGCTCTCCATGCCCATGTCGCCGAAGATGCGCGGTGCGTAGTAGAGCACGGCGTTGATGCCGACGGCCTGCTGGAAGACGGAGAGCATGATGCCGACGAAGATGCAGAGCGAGCCGTAGGTCATGAGCGGCTCGGTCTTGACGGCGAGCGTCGACTTGATGTCCTCCAGTATCTTCACGGCGCGTCGCTCGCCGTTAATCTTCGAGAGCACGGCCAGCGCACTCTGGTCGCGGCCGATGCTGACGAGGTAGCGCGGCGTCTCGGGCACGAAGCAGATGAGCAGCGCGAAGAGCCCTGCCGGCACGGCCTCGCTGCCGAACATATAGCGCCAGCCGGTGGTGACGGTCCACTGTGCGGCGGGGTTGATGGCGGCCAGGCCTCGGCCCATCTCCTCGACCAGGGGCTGCAGGTGCTGCCCGAGGATGAAGAAGTTGACGAAGTAGACCACGAGCTGGCCGAAGATGATGGCAAACTGGTTCCACGATACGAGCATACCGCGTATCTGCTTAGGCGCCACCTCGCCGATGTAGACGGGGCAGATGGCCGAGGCGAGGCCCACGCCGATGCCGCCGATGACGCGGTAGAAGTTAAACATGAGGAGCAGCGAGAACGAGGGCTCGCCGTGGGTGAAGAACATGAACTCGGGCTCCATGCTGCCCAGTGCCGAGACGAAGAAGAGGAGTCCGGCAATGAAGAGCGACTTCTTGCGCCCCAGATTGGTGGAGAGCAAACCCGAGAGGGCCGAGCCGATGATGCAGCCTATGAGGGCCGAGGCCGAGGTGAGGCCGTGCCACAGGTCGTTGTACTCGAAGTCGGTGGCGTTCATGAAGAAAGCCTGCAGTCCCTTCTCGGCGCCCGAGATGACTGCCGTGTCGTAGCCGAAGAGGAGACCTCCGATGACGGCTACCATGACGATGGAAATGAGGTAGCTGCGGCTACCGTTGTCTGGTTGGTTCATATTGGCTTGTGTGTGTTTTAGGGTCTTGTGGGTGATGGTGGGTGATGTGGGTGATGGTGGGTGTTGTGGGTATGGTGGATGTTGTGGAAAGTTAATGTGCAAAAGTAGCATTAATCCGGATTTCGGCCAAATAAAAAAGCCGAATGAGCGCCGAATGAGACAAAAAGGGGCATATTTTGCAACATTTGTGCAGTCCGACAGCCTCCTATAGCGTTACTTTGACGGTCTGCAGGTCGCGGGCGTCGCTGCTGGTTCCGACCATCAGCTCGTAGTCTCCGCCGATGACGCGCATGGTTCCCGTCGTCTCGTCCCACGTCTCGAAGTCGTCGCGCGACATGGCGATGTTGACGGTCTTGGTCTGTCCGGGCTTGAGCGTCACGCGCTGGTATCCGCGCAGGGTCTTGAGCGGTCCGGCGGTGTCGGCGGGCCGGCGCAGGTAGACCTGTATCACCTCGGCGCCCTCCATCTGCCCGGTATTGGTGACGGGCACGGAGATGTTGAAGGCCTGGTAGCTGGCCGAGACTGGGCGCTTGGCGTTGGTGTCCTCGTCGACATACTCCATGCGCTTGACGCTGGCGTCGCCCAGCCGGAAGGTGGTGTAGGAGAGTCCGTAGCCGAAGGGGAAGAGGGGCTGCCCGCGGAAGTAGCGGTAGGTGCGCCCCGTCATGCGGTATTCGTCGAAGGGCGGCAGCTGGGAGTCGTCGCGGTAGAAGGTGACGGCGAGCTTTCCCGAGGGGTTGTAGTCGCCGAAGAGCACGTGGGCAATGGCGTTGCCGCCCTGCTCGCCGGGGTACCACGCCTGGAGGATGGCGTCGCAGGTCTCGACCTCGGGAGTGAGCGCCACGGCCGAGCCGCTCATGTTGACGAAGACCACCTTCTTGCCGGCCTCGTGCAGGGCGCGCAGTATGTCGCGCTGACAGCGGGGCAGCTCGATGCTCGAACGGTCGCCGCCGTCGAATCCCGGCAGGTGGACGCTGGCCTCCTCACGCTCGAGCAGGGGCGAAATGCCACCCACGAAGATGACGGTCTCGGCGTCGGCGGCACTCGCTACTATCTGGTCAATGGTGGTCTCGCTGTGACGCTGAATGTCGAAGCCCAGGGTGGCTCCGCCCTCCAGCTGGAGGTAGTCAAGCTGGATGGTGTACTGCTCGCCGGCCTTGACCTTCAGCTTGCGGGTGGCGTGGTTCAGGCGGTTGGTGTTCCAGCGGTTCTGCAGGGTGTCGCCGTTGACGATGACGCGCAGCCCGTCGTCGTTGGCCAGCACCATCTGCAGCTCCTCGGTCTTCTGGGCGGTGAACGTTCCCTTGTAGGAGGCGGTGAAGTTGGTCAGGCTCACTCCTGCGGCGAAGGCGGTGTTGCCGCCGTTGTCGAAGTTGAGGGGGCTGGTGCAGGTGGCCGTCACCACGGGGTTGCCCTCCATGTGGGTGTTGTTCCAGTAGCGCGCGCTCATGCCGGGCCGTCCGCTGTCGTCGCGCAGCTGGTCGAAGATGCTCTGGTTCTCGGACATCGCCGTGATGTCGCAGGCCTGGCGGAAGGGCACCTTGCGCCCCAGCCGCGTCTCTATGCCCTCGAGGGCGGTGACGGTGTGGGCGGGTTGACCGTAGTAGATGCCCCACATGACGAGCGAGTCGGCAGCGTTGGGGCCCATGACCATAATCTTGGAGTGAGGAGTTTGGAGTGAGGAGTTAGGAGTTGTCGGTTCAGTTCGCAGCTGTCCGATGGGCTTCAGGGGCAGCACGCCGTTGTTCTTGAGCAGCACCATCTGCTCTCGGGCCATGAGGAGTGCCAGCTCGCGGTGGTCCTTGCAGTTGACGACCGAGGCGGGTATGTCGGTCCAGCCGACGAGGCTGTCGGGGTCGAGGTCGCCCAGGAGGAAGCGTCCGCGCAGCAGCCGCCTCACGCTGGTGTTGATTTGCTCCTCGCTGATGTCGCCGCGCCTGACGGCGTCGGGCAGGTTCTTATAGACCGAGCCGCACTCCACGTCGGTGCCGCTGATGACGCCCCGGGCGGCGGCGGCCTTCGAGTCTTTCGACACCTCGTGGCGACCCTCGCGGTAGAAGTCGCCGATGGCCCCGCAGTCGCTCACCACGAGGCCCTTGAAGCCCCAGTCGCGGCGCAGTATCTGCTGCAACAGACGGTTGGAGCCGCAGCAGGGGTCGCCCTCGAAGCGCTGGTAGGCACACATCACTTCTTCCACGCCCGCCTTCTGAACCAGGTCGCGGAAGGCCGGGAGGTAGGTCTCCCAGAGGTCGCGGGCCGGCAGGTCGTCTATGTTAAAGTGGTGGCGGGTCTTCTCGGGGCCGCTGTGTACGGCGAAGTGCTTGGCACAGGCCAGCAGCTTGTAGTACTTCTCGCCCGGTCCCTGCAGGCCGCGCACTACGGCACTGCCCATGCGTCCGTTCTGGTAGGGGTCCTCGCCATACGACTCCTGCCCACGGCCCCACCGCGGGTCGCGGAAGATGTTGATGGTGGGCGTCCAGAACGAGAGGCCCTGGTACTTGCCCACGGCCTTGCCCTGGCGGCGCAACTCGTTGTTCTTGGCGCGGGCCTCGTCGCTCACGGCGGTGTAGACCATCTCCAGCAGGGCGTCGTCGAAGGAGCAGGCCATGCCTATGCACTGGGGGAAGACAGTGCTCAGGCCATTGCGCCCCACACCGTGGAGGGCCTCGCTCCACCAGTCGAACTGGGGCAGACCCAGGCGGGGAATGGCCGGCGAACCGTTCATCATCAGCTGGGTCTTCTCCTCGAGCGTCAGCCGGGAGAGGAGGTCGTCTACTCGCTGCTCAACGGGCAGCTCGGGATTCTGATAGGGCAGGATTTCCTGACTGCCGACGGCCAGCGAGGCCATCAGCGACAGGCCTAAAAAGAAAAATCTTGTCTTCATAGTTTCAGGTAAATGATGTGCAAAGATAGTCAATTCTCCAGATTGCGACGAAGATTTTCACTTTATTTAAAAAAAACGTTGAGCAAGGCCGGCCCCCGAGCTTTGCGCTCGACTGATAGCGCTCACGGCTTTTTCCTATAGCCCGCCAATTTCCATCGATTTTCTTTCCCGTTTTGTTTGGCCGTGTCACGAAAAAGCCGTAACTTTGCAAGCGTAATTACGCTCTATACATCTTTTATTATATATATACGCTCCTATACATCTTATTATATATGTACCGACCCTCGAAGAATACCGTCATCCGCGAGCTGCGCGACTACGCCATGATTACCGTCTCGATGCTGTCCTACTGCATCGGGTGGATTATCTTCCTGCTTCCCAACAACATCTCCACGGGAGGCATTGCCGGTGTGTCGTCCATCCTCTTCTGGGGCACGGGCATCCCTGCACAGCTCAGCTACTTTGTCATCAACCTGGTGCTGCTGGCCATTGCGCTGGTGGTGCTTGGGTGGCGTTTCTGCGTGAAGACCATCTACGCCGTCATCATGCTCACGGTGTCGTCGAGCATTGTGGGCAGTCTCTACCACGAGCACTGGCTGAGCGACCAGCCTTTCATGGCGGCCATCATCGGGTCGGTGTTCTGCGGCTGCGGCGTGGGACTTTGCCTGGCCAACAACGGCTCTACGGGCGGCACGGACATCATCGCCGCCATCATCAACAAGTACCGCGACGTGTCGCTGGGCCATGTCATCATGTTCTGCGACATCTTCATCATCTCCTCGAGCTACCTCGTGCTGCGCGACTTCGAGCGCGTCATCTACGGTTACGTTGTGCTCTACGTCACCGCCTTCTGCATAGACTGGGTGGTGAACACCATGCGGTCGTCGGTGCAGTTCTTCATCATCAGCGAGCGCTATGAGGAGATAGGACGGCGCATCAACCGCGAGCCCCACCGCGGCTGCACCGTCATCAACGCGCAGGGATTTTACTCCGGCCGCGACGTGAAGATGCTCTTCGTGCTGGCCAACCGGCGGCAGAGCGACATGATCTTCCGCCTCATCAACGAGGTGGACCCCAACGCCTTCGTGTCGCAGAGCGCCGTCATCGGCGTCTACGGAGAGGGCTTCGACCGATTCAAGGTAAGGCGCACAAGGGCCCGCGACACCGCTAATGAATAGCGACCACCCACAAAACCCCACAAAACCCACAAACCCCACCAAACCCACCAAACCCCACATAGCTATGAAAAAGAAAATCGTTGTCCTCACCGGTGCCGGTATGTCCGTGGAGAGCGGCCTGAAGACCTTCCGCGACGCCGACGGTCTCTGGGAGGAGTACCCCGTGGCCCAGGTGGCCACCCACGAAGGCTGGGAGGCCGACCCCACGCTGGTGACTAACTTCTACAACATGCTCCGCAAGAAGTGCTGGGGCGTGAAGCCCAACGAGGGCCACCGCCTCGTGGCCCGCCTGGAGGAGAAATACGACGTGGTGGTGGTGACGCAGAACGTGGACAACCTGCACGAACAGGCCGGCTCGTCGAACGTCATTCACCTGCACGGCGAACTGATGAAGGTATGCTCCAGCCGCGACGTCGACGACCCGCGCTACCAGCAGACGCTCACGCCCGACAACTGCGAGGTGGCTCCCGGCACTAAGGCCGGCGACGGCTCGTTGCTCAGGCCCTTCATCGTGTTCTTCGGCGAGGCAGTGCCCAACATCACCCTGGCCGTGGAGCAGGCACAGTCGGCCGACATATTCATCGTCATCGGCACGAGCCTCAACGTCTATCCCGCCGCCGGACTCATACACTACGTCACGCCGGGCACACCCATCTACCTCATCGACCCCCACCCCATCGCCGCCGGCAAAGGCGTGCAGCAGATACAGAAGGGAGCGTCGGAGGGAATGCGCGAACTGTTTGAGAAACTGATGGGCTCCCTTTGAAGTGAAATGGGAGTGAAAGGGGAGTGAAAGGGGAGTGAAGGGGGAGTGAAAGGGGAGTGAAGGGGGCTATTCGTGGTGGTAGGGCTCGCCCTTGATGATGGTGCAGGCGCGGTATAGCTGCTCTACAAACACCAGGCGCACCATCTGGTGAGAGAACGTGAGGCGGGAGAGCGACAGCTGCTCGTTGGCACGGGCATAGACGGCGGGCGAGAAGCCGTAGGGACCGCCGATGGCGAACACCAGGCGCCGGGCCGACAGGCGTTTCTGCTCCAGCCATCGGGCCAGCTCCACACTGCGCAGCTCGCGTCCGTGCTCGTCGAGCAGCACCACGGTGTCGGCAGGCTGCACGAGCTTCAGTATCTGCTCGCCCTCGGCTTGCCGCTGCTGTTCCTCGCTGAGACTGCGCGTAGACTTCAGCTCGGGGATGACGGTCACAGCGAAAGGCATGTAGTGAGACAAACGTCCCACATACTCCTCCAGCAAGGCCTGGAAATGCTTGTCGGCGGTCTTGCCGACCATAATCAGCTCGGTCTTCATGCTAACTTTTAACGTCTCGTACGCTGCGATTCCATCGCAGCAAGCCCTTACTTCCCTACCCTCTTCGGGTTCTTCGGGAACCATCCCTTCTCCACGCGCTTCTTCTGGGCAAAGAGCTCGCCGATGCCCCACAGGGCCGACGCGCCGAAGACGCCCACCATGGCCGAGATAATCTCGTTCTCGATGAACAGGGCCGTCACAACGCTGGCCAGCCCTACGAGCAGGAACACCCACCAGCAGCGCACGCCGAAATAGTACTCGGCCTTGATGACGATGGGGTGAAAGAAACCAATGATGAGAAAGGTGGATATTGCTATGATGATGCCTGTGAAATGCATAGACGTTTGATTTCTGTGATTTTGCGGCTGCAAAGGTAACGCATTTAGCCGACATGGCCAAGGATTATCCGCGTTTTTGCCCAGAAATTAGGGCGAAAGCTTTGCCCGGTGCAAGAAAAGTTGTAATTTTGCACCCGTTTTGTAACCCACAGGCATAATTTTGACCACCACTAAACTACGACTATCGCTGACGGCAGCCTTGCTGGCGTTCTTTGTGCAGACATTGCTGGCGCAGCTCACGGGCCGTGTCGTCGACGATGCCACTGGTGCTCCCGTGCCCATGGCGTCGCTCCGCTACAAAGACCTGACGGTGGGCACTAAGGCCGACAGCCTGGGCCGCTTCAGGATTGAGCGTCGCAACCACGAGCGGCTCGTCGTCAGCAGCGTGGGCTACGAGACTCAAGAGAAGGCCATCCGTCAGGGCACACCGTCGCAGCTCACCATCCGACTGAAGCCCGAACAGCTGGCCCTCGATGAGGTCACCGTCACCTCGCGCCGCTCGTCGCGCTACCGCCGCAAGAACAACCCCGCCGTCGAGATGATGCGCAAGGTCATCGCCGCCAAGAAGCAGACCGACCTGCAGCAGAAGGACTACTACCGGTACGCCAACTACCAGAAGCTGATGGTCGGGCTGAACGACCTGAAGCCCAAGGACTTCAAGAGCGGTCTGCTGGCCAACAAGCCCTGGATAACGGACCACCTGGAGCTGTGCCCCTACAACCAGAAGCTCGTACTTCCGCTGACGCTCGAAGAGACCGTCACCGAGCGCCGCTACCGCCGCGAGCCCCGCCAGAGCAGCAACGAGCAGCTGGCCCACCGCATCACCGGACTGACGAACCTCTTCCAGACGGGCGACCTGGTGAACCTGGTGTCGCAGGAATACTTCAACGACGTAGACATCTACCAGGACAACATACGGCTGCTGCGCCACCCCTTCACCAGCCCCATAGGGCGCGACGCCATCCTCTTCTACCACTTTTACATCACGGACACCACCTACGTGGGCACCGACAAGTGCTACGTGCTCGACTTCACCCCCGCCACGCAGCAGGACTTCGGTTTCCGCGGCCAGCTCTTCGTCATGGCCGACAGCAGCTACTTCGTGCGCCGCTGCACGCTGTCACTGCCCAACGTCACGGGCGTGAACTGGGTGGAGGGCCTCTACTGCCAGCAGGAATTCTCGCGCCTGGCGGGCGGCGAGTGGGTGCTCACGCGCGACGACATGGTGGCCGAGCTGGCCGTCACCGACTTCATCACCAAGCTCGTCGTGGTGAGAAACACGGCGCGCTCGCACTTTGACTTTAGGGGGGATGATGGGGGAAATGGGGATGATGGGCTTAATGGGCTTAATGGGGCTAATGGGCATGATGGGGCTAATGGGCATGATGGGGAGAAGAAGGACGAGGCGGTGTTCTCCGCCTATCGTCCCGAGCCGCTCTCTTCGTCGGAAGCGTCGTTGGGCCGGCTGGTGGAGCGCATTGAGGGTACGCGAGGGTTCAAGTATGTGCTCACGGCGATGAAGGCCCTCTTCGAGAACTACATCGAGACCGCGCCGAAGGGCAAGACGAGCAAGGTAGACATAGGCCCCGTGCTGAGCACGCTCTCCACCAACTTCCACGACGGGCTGCGGCTGCGCCTGGGCGGACAGACCACGGCGGCACTCCACCCCCACCTCTTCCTCAAGGGCTACTACGCCCACGGGATGAAGTCGCACGAGAACTACTACGACGCCACGCTGACCTACGCCTTCGGCCGTCCGAAGTACCTGGCCCACGAGTTTCCGGCCCGTACCATCAGCCTGCAGTCGCGCCGCGACGTGGCCCTGCCCAGCGACAAGTACCTGGACTCTGACAAGGACAACGTCTTCTCGGCCCTTAAAATCAGCGAGATAGACAAGATGCTGCTCTACAACAGCCAGACGCTCTCGGCCGTGTACGAGCAGAAGTCGGGGCTGCGCCTTGCCGCCCAGCTGAAGACCGAGAAGGTGACGCCCGTGGGGAAGATGACGTTCACGCCGCTGGCATGGGGTGATGGGGGTAATGGGGGTAATGGGCTTAATGGGCTTAATGGGGTTGATGGGCTTGATGGGGTTGATGGATTAGACCATCTGCGCTATACCGAGGCTACCTTCTCGCTGCGTTTCTCTCCCGGCGAGACTGTCCTGGAGACGAAGCAGCGCCGCCGCACCCTTCACTACAACGCCCCCGTCATCCGGCTGCAGCACACCGTGGGCATGAAGGGCGTGCTGGGCGGACAGTACAACTACAACTACACCGAGCTGGAGGCCTGGAAGCGCTTCTGGCTGCCCATGAGCTTCGGAGCCATGAAGGTGAGGCTGCGCATGGGGGTGCAGTGGAACCAAGTGCCCTTCCCGCTGCTCATCATGCCTGAGACGAACATGGCATACTTCCTGAAGTCGAACACCTTCGACCTCATCAACAACATGGAGTTCCTCAACGACCGCTTTGCGTCGCTCCAGGTGGGTTGGGACCTCAACGGCAAGCTCTTCAACCTCGTGCCGCTGCTTAAGCGGCTCAAGTGGCGTGAGTACGTGGGCGTGCAGTGCCTCTGGGGCCGGCTGTCCGACAAGAACAACCCCCGGCTCGCCTGCAACAGCGCGTCGGGGGTGCTCATGCCGTTTCCCGAAGGGTCATACGCCATGGACGGCAAGCGTCCTTACTGGGAGGTGGCCTTCGGCATACACAATATCTTTAAGCTTATCACCGTCGAATACATCAGGAGGCTGAACTATCTCGACCTGCCCACCGCCCAGAAGCAGGTGGTGAAGATGGCCGTCGAGTTCAAGTTCTGACTGTTCGGCGTACTTGCTTCCATCAATCTCCTTACTTTTTAATCCTGTACAGGCGGAAGGTCATGGCGGGCAGCTTGTCTTCGAGCGTGGCGGCCTTCTTTCCAGCCTTGACGGTGGCCGTTCCGCTGACGGGGCAAATCTTGTCGGGCTGCTCGAGCGTGTTCTCGTCGTCGAGCGAGCCGTCGTGGTGGAGCGTCAGCGTCTGGGCCGTTCCGCCGTTCTTCATTCCAATCAGGTTGAGCGTGATGTCCTGCGGGCTCTTCGACGTGTTCACCACCTTGACGATGACCTCGCCCGTCGTGGCGTCGTACACGCTGGAGGCGAAGAGTCCGTCCATGCCCTCCTGTCCGGCCACGGGCACTGCCTTCTTGCCAGTTGTCGGCACGGTGGTGAGCGAGAGCACGTTGGTGCCGCGGTTCATGGCGAACATCTGCTGCACGTAGTAACTCACGGACTTGAACATACGCAGGTTGTCGAACCAGATGGCGTCGGGTCTCCACTGCCATCCCTCCACGTGGGCGAAGAGCGGTGCGTAGGTGGCCATGTGTACCAGGTCGGCGTTGCGCTCAATGCCCGTCATGTGAGCAGCCTCGTAGAGCGACGTCTCGAAGTGGTTCCACTTCTTTCCCCGTCCGTGGCAGGCATACTCTCCGGCGAAGACGCGCGGTCCCTTGCGGTCGTAGCTGTCGTAGCGCAATCCGTGGCTGAGGAACCACTGCTCGTTGCGGTAGTAATGCTCGTCGTAGAGGTCCACCTTCAGCTCCTTCATGCGCGGCTGCAGCAGGTCGAAGTCCCATCCCTCGGAGTTGGGTCCCGTGGTGCCGATGAGCTTCAGCTGGGGGTACTTGGCGCGCAGCGCGTCGTTGAACTTCTTCAGTCGCTCGGTGAAGACGGGTCCGTAGCCGCCGTGCTTCTCGTCGTAGTCCCACTGCTCGTTGCCCACTCCGAGGAACTTCAGGTTGAACGGCGCGGGATGGCCCATGTCGGCGCGCACCTTGCCCCACTTCGTCGTGACGTCGCCGTTGGCAAACTCCACCAGGTCGAGGGCATCCTGTATATAGTCGTCGAGGTCGTCGAGCTCCACGTGTACACCCTCCTTGGTCGGGTCAGGGTTCTGGAACTGGCAGCTCAGGCCGCAGCTGATGACGGGCAGCGGCTCGCAGCCGAAGTCCTCGCAGAGCTGGAAGAACTCGAAGAATCCCAGGCCGTAGCTCTGGTAGTAGTCGGGGAAGAAGCGATGTCCGAAGGTGTAGTGCCAGCGGTTCTCGTTCAGCGGGCGGTTCTCCACCGGGCCCACGCTGTTCTTCCACTGGTAGCGAGTCTCCAGGTCAGTACCCTCGACGATACATCCACCGGGGAAGCGGAACACGCCGGGGTGCATGTCGAAGAGTGCCTGGGCCAAATCCTTGCGCATACCGTTCTCGCGCCCCTTCCACGTGTCGGTGGGGAAGAGCGAGATGTGCTCCACGTCGGTCGTAGCTTTCCGTCCGGCGAGGAAGATGCGCAGTGCGCCCTTCGGCTCGGTGCGCGGCGACTTCAGCTCTGCGGTATATTTCTTCCACTCCTTGCCGCTCACCTCCACCTTCACGGTGGCGAAGCGCTGGTCCTCGCCCATGGTGTCGTTGTCCACCAGGCTCACCTCGAGCGTCGAGCTGCCGCCGTCGGGGCAGCGTGCCCAGAGCGAGAAGCGGTAGGTGGCGTCCTTCTTCGTGGCGATGCCGAAGAATCCCTCGTTCTCCAGACCGGTGAACTTGTCGTTGTGGCCGCTGTACTTCAGCCGCACGTAGTGGGGGTTGCGGTCGAAGGGACCATCGTCGCACACGTCGAAGTTTCCGAAGGCGCGCCACCCCATGAGCCGCTGGGGAAACTCAAACGAGCGGTTCTTCACCATCTCGGCATAGAGTCCGCCGTCGGCGGCATAGTTGATGTCCTCGAAGAAGATGCCATACATGGTCGACTGCACAGGAGCACCGAGCTTCTGCGTCTGCACGTCCAACACGTGCTGGGCCTGGGCCGACAGCGAAGCCGCCACAGCCAGGGCTAACAATGGATTTCTCATGTTCATAAATAAGTGAAAGTTAGTTATTAGGTTGTCTCTATTTATTCGCTAAATCATGCGCAGCCGCTCCCCTCCCATGTAGGGGCGGGGGGCAGCTGCGCGTTGTATTTGCAATTTACAGAATATGTCTATAGTCGTTGGTTTTATCATAGTTGTGTGTGCAAAATTAGTTAAAAGTTCGGTAAAGAGCAAAGCTTTGTCATAATAAATGACTACTTTTGTAAGAAATTAACGAAACGACTACCCTACCCTTCAATTAAAGACAGCATGAGACCTTCCCTTATTCTTTGCGGTGGCGCCCTCGCGGTGCTTCTCACCGCCTGCAAGAGCCACTACGCGCTGACGGGCATCAGCCGCGAGCGCATCGCCGTCGACAGCCGCTACGACGCCAGCCCCGACGCCTGGGCCGACACCTTCCTCGCCCCCTACAAGCTGAAGGTGGACTCAGCCATGGGTCCCGTGCTGGGCAAGGTGGCCCGCGACATGACCTCCGAGCGCCCCGAGAGCCCGCTGTCGAACCTGATGGCAGACATCCTCATGGCCATGGCCGACGACTATGGCGAGAAGCCCGACTTCGGCATCTACAACATCGGCGGCATACGGGCCTCGCTGCTCAAGGGCGAGGTGACCTACGGCGACGTGCTCGACGTGGCGCCCTTCGACAACAAGATTTGCTTCGTCACCCTCACGGGCGAGAAAGTCCTCGAGCTGTTCCGCCAGATTGCCAAGCGCGGCGGCGAGTGCGTGAGCCACGGCGTGGAGCTCGTCATCAGCCCCAAAGGCGAGCTGCTCTCGGCGCGACTGAACGGCAAGGACATTGACCCCAAGGCCAGCTACCGCGCCACCACCATTGACTACGTGGCGCAGGGCAACGACGGGATGACCGCCTTCAAGAGCGGCACCGACTTGAACTCGCCCCAGGAGGAGAAGAACAACTCGCGCAACGTCATCGCCAACTACTTCCGGCGCATGACGGCCAGCGGAAAGGCCGTAGACGCCCAGGTGGAAGGTCGCATCACGGTGAAAGAGAAGTAGCAACGACTACCTGGAAGGCGGTGTCTAAAATCTTCAAACGCTGACAGTGTTTGTACAAACCACGTCGGCGTTTGTACAAACCACGTCGG
>CAMPCG010000041.1 GCA_946644025.1 uncultured Prevotellaceae bacterium
TAGAATGTTCTACCGCCTCTAAGTCTAACTACTCCCCTCCCTTGGGAGGGGCTGGGGGGAGGGTCTCTTGGGGGGAGGGTCTCTTGGGGGTGGGTCTCTTGGGGGGTGGGTCTCTTCGCCAGTGGTTAATTAAGGTTAAAACATTTTGGGCTTCCAAATAATACCACTACCTTTGCACCACCTTAGCGTAGGTATATTGCAGAATCGTACAATGATTAATCGCTAAATCGTAAACAAATTTGGGGTTGACTGGATTTGACGGCGAGACGAGATGGTACGTAAGCACGCGGAGCGGCGACTGTAGGCTCCATAATCACTTCGGTCGAAAAATTAATTGGCAACAACGAGTATGCTCTCGCTGCCTAGTCGAAGTACAGTAGACTACTGGCTTAATTCCACTACAAGGTAGAGGAACGAGACGTCGCCCCAAGGGTGTGGTTCCGAATCTGAGGACAAGGCGGCGCAGGTAAATCGGAAATAGTCACGGCAGGCCCCGATGCCGCGATGAAGCTTTAGGGGATAAGGTCGCGGTTGGTGGCTTGGGTCTTGCCACGGCACGAAAATTCAGTCCAAGATAAGCGTGTAGAAAGCGTATGGTTTCCTCGTGCGGACGAGGGTTCGACTCCCTCCAGCTCCACAGCAATGCGATTGAAGGTTGAAATTAAACAGGGGCCGCTAATCCTCAACAGGTTAGCGGCTTTCTTTATAACCACTCGAACAAAACCAAATACCCAACACAGACAAAATGACTGAAATGAAAAAGACAAACACACTGACCGGCCTGATGGCCCTCTTGCTGGCAGCAGCCCCGTCGGGCCAGCTCCGTGCCGACAACGTAGCCGACTCGCTGGCGCTGGAAAACGTCGTAGTGACTGGAACGCGAAACGCCACCGACGTGCGCCATCTGCCCATGACGGTGACGGTCATCGACCGCGGCACGCTGACGGCCGACCACCAGACGAGCGTGTTGCCTACGGTGATGCGCGAGGTGCCTGGGCTCTTCGTCACGTCGCGCTCCATGATGGGGTACGGCGTCTCTACGGGAGCCGCCGGAGGCATCAGCCTTCGCGGCATCAGCGGCGGGGCAGGCCAGCTGCTGGTCCTCATCGACGGACATCCGCAGTATCAGGGCATCTACGGCCACCCCATCGCCGACAGCTACCAGACCCTCATGGCCGAGCGCGTCGAGGTGCTGCGAGGCCCCGCGTCGATGCTCTACGGTTCTAACGCCATGGGCGGCGTGATGAATATTGTGACCCGCCAGTCGAAGCAGGACGGTGTCAATACAAACGTACAGCTGGGGGCCGGCAGCTATGGCACCGTGCAGGCTGAGGCCTCCAACCAGGTGCGCTGCGGACGCTTCAGCAGCACCGTCTCGGCACAATACGGACGGTCGGACAACCACCGCCCGCGCATGGGCTTCGAGCAGTATGGCGGATACCTGAAGCTGGGCTACGACCTGAGCGACCACTGGAACGCCTACGTCGATGCCAACGTCACACATTTTAATGCCAGCTATCCCGGCAGCACCGACCGGCCTATGTATGGGGCCGACCAGTGGGTGACGCGCGGCGTGGTCTCGGCCGCACTCGAGAACCACTACGGAAAGACCAGCGGCGCCCTCTCCGTCTACTCCAACTTCGGACGCCACAAGATTGACGACGGCACTGCCGACCCCGCGCAGCCCACGGCCCGATTCTTCCGCTCGAAAGACGCGCTGACCGGCGTGTCGTGGTATCAGAGCGTGCAGCTCTTTGAGGGCAACCGCCTGACTGTAGGCGCAGACTACATGCACATCTACGGCAACGCCTACTACACGTCGAAGGCTAAGGGCGAAATACTCGACACCCCCAACAAGCAGAGCGGACGCTCCTATCGCAACGAGATAGCGGGCTATGTAGACCTGCGCCAGGACCTGCTCGACTGGCTCACCGTCGATGCCGGCGTGAGGATTGACCATCACTCCGTCTCGGGCACGGAGTGGGTGCCGCAGGCCGGCATCGTCGTACGTCCACTTGAATCGGGCGAGGTCAAAGCCTTGGTCAGCAAGGGATTCCGTAATCCCACCATGCGCGAGATGTACCTCTATCCGCCCTCGAACACCGACCTTAAGCCCGAGCGACTGTGGAACTACGAGCTGTCGTGGAAACACCGCTTAGGCAGCTTCAACTATGGCGCGAACATCTATTATATTAAGGGCGACAACATGATTCAGACCATGCAGGTAGACGGCCGCCCCCGCAACGTAAACACGGGCGAGATAGAGAACTGGGGAGCCGAGCTGGAGGCAGCCTACACCATCGACAGCCACTGGGCGCTCAAGGCCAACGGTGCCTACCTGCATACGAAGAACAAGGTCCTGGCAGCTCCAGAGCTGACGGCATACGCAGGGCTTAACTATCACTGTGATAAGTGGTTTGCTTCACTTGGGTTACAGTATTTCAACAACCTCTATACCGCCGTCGGTGCCGACGAGAAGAAGGAGAACTTCGCCCTGCTCGATGCCTCGGTCACCTACGCCGCCACACGCAACGTCAGCCTATGGGCCCGCGGCGAGAACCTCCTGGCACAGAAGTTCGAAATCAACCTGGGCTATCCCATGCCCCGCGCCACGTTCATGGGGGGCGTGTCCGTCAACTTCTAATCTTCAATAATCTTAAATCAAAAAAAGACAGCATGAAAAAGTTCCTGTTTCTGATGCTTGCCCTCGCGGCAATGACGTCCTGCGGAAATTCGGGTAAAGGCCCGCAGTCAGCGTCATACTCCGCCTCTGAGGCCGGCGTGGCCGACACGCTCCTGACCACCGAGGCTGTGGAGAGACAAGTGGACGCCGTCTATGACTACTGGAACAGTCTGCGGGAGCACTTCGACGAGGAGAAACCCTCCGTAGACGAGCGATTCGGCAGTAAGGAGTGGTGGCGTGTGCGCCAGGAGGTAGCGGCCATAGACCGTGAGTGTGAATGTGGCGGGTTTTTCGACTTCGGCGACGAAGGGCCCCTCGACCCCTGGACCTACGACTGCTACGAAGGGACCGTCGGCGCAGACAGCGTACAGGTGAAGTTGCTGACAGACAGCACGGCCGAGGTGCGCTTTCTTGTAAAAGATGCCGTCACCATCAAGGGCCGACCCATGCGCTGGCAGATGAAGCTGGAGGAAGGAGCGTGGCGCGTGGCCAACATCATCTTTGAGAAGGACGACAACTTCGACATCCTTCTTAACATGCGTGCATACGCCGCCAAAGGCTCGGACAGTACGGCGTCGCAGGCCGACGGCGTGGACGCCGCCCCCGAAGACGACTGGACGGAGGAGGCTGTAGCCAGACAGATACAGAAGTATTTCGAGGACGTCAACAAGACGTTCGCCGAAGGCTCGGGTATGAATCCCTTCGACTTGGACAAGAAATACTATTCGGCCTATTGGAACGAAGTCTATGAAGCTGTCTGCGAGAAAGAAAGCTACGCCGAGACGGCAGAGAAGCGCTTCTTCATCGACGACAATCACTGGACGGCAGGAATGGAGGCACCCGTCGAGGCCAGGAACATCAAGGTGGAGCTGCTGACGGGCACCATGGCCGAAGCCGTCTTCACGTTGGCAGAGAAGAATCACGGCTTCAGCCAGAAAGCCATACTAACACTCGACTACGAACGGGGCGTATGGCGCATCAGCAACTGGCTCGAGAAGAGCCACGACCCGGCTGCCAGCATATTGGTCAAGATGGAAAAATACATCGGCCTGTAAGTCACTGAGTAACGGAGAAAAGCAATATGATGAAAACAATCCTAATCAGCATCGCATTATTGTTGTCGGCCATGTCTTTGACGGCACAGACATCGGCTGAAGCTAAGAGGGACGTTGCCGAGATACGCAAGCTCTATGCAGCGGCCAAGCAGGAGATGGAGGGCCTCGACCAGTTGGAGCGCGAGGGACAGCCACCCGGGAAGACGGTGTTCAGCAGTAACTATAACGAACCGGGCACCGGGGCGACAAAGGAGGTCATCACCTATTACCACCGCGCTACCTACGACGAGGAGACTGACCTGATGTTTCAGCAGCCATTCTTCATCACCCGCAGTTTCAACATCGCGGCCAGAGAGTTCTACCAGGAGTTCCTGTACGACAAGGGGGGCAGCCTGAAATTCTTCTTCGAGAAGAGCCCCGACGGCGAGACGCGCTACTACTTCTGCTCAGACGATGTTTATGACATCGTCAAAGGCACGGTGACCATCGACAATGTCTTTGCCCGACGGTTAAGCAGTGAGCTGACCGACGCCTTCAACATCGTCAGAAACCGTAATTGGGACTGAAGCAAACGAAGACTGGAACCGGCGTCTGTCCGAAGGGAATGGCCCTCAGTATCTAAAAAATACATAATTTTAAACAATTTTGCAGCCATTAGCACACCTAATCCTTAAATAATTCGTAAATTTGCAGCCTATTTAAGAAGAAAACAAGTAAGACACATGAAACGACATGGCTTTTCCAGTCTTTTACTGCTGTTCTTAGGGGCCTTGCTCCTGGGCAGCTGCAAGACCGTGCAGGACATTCCCTATTTCCAGAACGCCAGCGCATACGACGGGACGGGCAAAGGCTATCTCTACGACATGACCATCATGCCGAAAGACGAGCTGGTCATCTTTGTCACGTCCAGCAATCCCGAAAGCGTAGCACAGTTTAATGACCGTGAACCGCGCTCGATTGATGAGGCGGACAGCAGGATGGGAGGCGTACAAATACGGGCAAGCCAGAGCGGACAGACACGTCGCTACCTCGTGGAAAACGACGGAACCATTCTTTTCCCCGTCGTGGGACGCATACACCTCGAGGGACTGACCATCCCGCAGGCCAACGCCGCCATACTGGAGAAGATTTCCCCTTACATCAAGGACAAGTCTGACTGCATCGTCAACACCCTCATCGGCAACTACGAGATAAGCGTGCTCGGCGAGGTGAACCGGCCCAACACCTTCACCATCACCCGCAACAAGTGTACCGTGCTCGAAGCACTGGCCATGGCCGGCGACATGACCGTCTACGGCAAGCGAGACAACGTGAAGATACTGCGCGAAAAACCTAACGGGGAGTACGAGATACACGAGCTTGACCTGCGCGATGCCAACATCCTCGACTCGCCCTATTACTACCTCAGGCAGCGCGATGTACTCTACGTAGAGCCTAACCCGGTCATGGCGCAGAACGCCAGCATAGGACGCACACGCCAGCTCTGGGTGCGAGGCATATCCATCACCGTCGCGCTCGGCACACTCCTCTATCGTGTGCTGGACTAACGGCGATACTGGCCTTGTCAAGACGACCTGCGCTCGGCCTTAAAGGACGCTTGCTCCGTTTCTCTACGCAAGCGTCCTTTAAGGCCGAGCGCAGGCCGTTTCTCCGGACAGCAACTATTCTGAATAAGGTGGAGAACTTGGTAAGAGCAGGAAGATATTGGGCATACACGAAAAACGGCTTTGTCTTCCCGACAAAGCCGTTGTGTAGGAACATTGGGACTCGAACCCAAGACCTCTTCAATGTGACTGAAGCGCTCTAAACCAACTGAGCTATGCTCCTTTATACCGCAGGTGTGAACCCGAAGGGATTCAAACCCTTGACCTTCAGAACCGGAATCTGACGCTCTATTCAGCTAAGCTACGGGTCCCTTCTTTTGGATTGCGGGTGCAAAAGTACACATTTTTTTCGAACCCCACAAATTTTTTTGCAGATTTTTTCATTGTATGAGGAATTTTGTGTACCTTTGCACCACTAAAACATCATTTATCTAATATAATGAAGACTACGCTTGCTGTTTTGGGCTTGTCGTCCCTGATGGCTGTGGGCTGTAAGAATGCTCCGTCGATGGCAGCAAAGGTGAATGAGGGCCAGGGAAAGGAAATGGCCCTTGGCGTGTCGCCTGAGCCTGAGACGGAGGAAGAATACATTCAGGAGATGGTACTTGGAGAGGAAACGCTACCCGAGACCGTCGACGAGTTGTTCGACGACTTTATCTTCAACTTTGCTTCTAACCCCGAGTTGCAGATGGAGCGAATCGAGTTTCCTTTGGTGATTAATTCCGGAGCACGAAAGGACACGGTGCAGCGCGATGACTGGAAAATGGAGCATTTCTTCATGAACCAGGGAGAGTACACGCTGCTCTTCGACAACCAGGAGCAGATGGAGCTGATGAAGGACACGGCACTGAACAATGTCATCGTCGAGAAGATTTTCCTGGAGGACGAGTTTATCCGGCAATATATCTTTAACCGCAACAAGGGTAAATGGATGCTTTGCGAGGTGCGCAACCAGACGTTGCCGCGCAACCCTAATGCTTCGTTCATTGGCTTTTACCACCGTTTCGTGACAGACTCCGTCTTCCAGCGCGAGAGCCTGAGCGAGGAGATTGCCTTTGTGGGGCCAGACCCCGAAGACGACTTTGCCCAGATGGAGGGCGTCATCACTCCCGACTTCTGGGATGCCTTTGCTCCGGAGCTGCCCCAGCGTATGCTCTTTAACGTGGTCTACGGCCCCCAGGACTCTACGGCCAGCGAGAAGATTTTCGTGCTCCGTGGCATCGCCAACGGCCAGGAACTGGAATTGACCTTCCACCGCGACAGCGACCGCTGGCGGCTGACAAAGCTTATGGAGTAGGGGAAAGGGAGTGAAAGAGAAGTGAGTGAAGTGGAAGTGAAAGAGTCGATAGTTCTTGCGCTTCCCATCACGGCAGGAACTATTGTCACCTTCACTTCCCCTTTACTCACCCTTTACTCCATACATACGGAATTTGAATTGCTTGATATGAAGGATTTACGCAATTATAGTCTCTTACTTCACAACACTTTCGGGATTGATGCACGTTGCCGCCGGTTTATCGAAATAGAGACGGTCGAGGAGGCGCAACGTTTGCCGTCGGTGCTTAAGGCTGACGACCGTCCGTTGATGGTCATTGGCGGAGGCAGCAACCTCCTGCTAACGAAAGACTTTGAAGGTACCGTGCTCCATGCCGCCATACGCGGTACGGAGGCGAATGTTGCCGACGACGGCAGTGTGCTGTTGCGTGTCGGCAGTGGCGAGACGTGGGATGACATCGTGGCCCTTTGCGTAGAGAGGGGATGGTATGGGGCAGAGAACCTGTCGCTCATTCCCGGCGAGGTTGGGGCTACGGCTGTGCAGAATATCGGTGCCTATGGCGCTGAGGTGGCCTCTATTATATATAATGTGGAGGCTGTGGAGATAGCGACGGGGCGGCTCGTCAGTTTCCGTCCCCATGAGTGCGGGTATGGCTACCGCCAGAGCCGCTTCAAGCAAGAGTGGCATGGAAAATACCTCATCACTCACGTCACCTACCGGCTGCAAACGACGTTCGTACCTCATCTGGACTATGGCAATTTACGCGAAAGGTTTACGGCCAGCAGCCAAAAGCTGACGCCTCAGGCGTTGCGCCAGGCCATCATCGACATACGCCGGGAGAAGCTACCCGACCCCTCGGTTGAGGGCAATGCCGGCAGCTTTTTCGTGAATCCCGTCGTGAGTCGGGAGAAGTCTGAGGAGCTGTTACTTGACTATCCCGCGATGCCTCATTATGACGCTGAAGGCAAGGTGAAGATTCCTGCCGGATGGCTCATTGAGCAGTGCGGATGGAAGGGACGCTCGCTGGGACGTGCCGGTGTACACGGTCGCCAGGCGCTGGTGCTGGTGAACCGAGGAGTGGCCACGGGGGCCGACATCGTTGCCCTTTGCGAGGCTATTCGCCACGATGTGAAAGAAAAGTTCGGCATCGACATCCATCCCGAGGTGAACATAGTTTAGAAGGAGTGAAAAGAAGGTAAAGCGAGTGATGAAGATTACTTTTTTAGGCACGGGCACGTCGTGTGGCGTCCCGGTGATAGGCTGCCCTTGCGAGGTGTGCCAGAGCAGCGACTCCAAGGACAAGCGTCTACGCTGCTCTATCCTTGTGGAAAATGAGAATACGAGGCTCCTTGTGGACTGCGGTCCCGACTTCCGCCAGCAGATACTTCCACAGCCTTTCCGCCGCATCGACGGCATCCTCGTCACCCATGCCCACTACGACCATGTGGGAGGTATGGACGACATACGCCCCTATTGCCAGTTTGGAGAAATCAACGTCTATGCCAATGCCGAGGCTTGCCAGGGTATGCTTCAGATGCTGCCCTACTGTTTTGCAGCAAACCGTTACCCGGGTGTGCCGGCCATCGGCTTGCACGAGATTCAGGCCGGACAGCCCCTGACCATTGGCAACATCGACATTCTTCCCGTTCGGGTCATGCACGGCCAGCTGCCCATCCTTGGCTTCCGCTTCGGCCGCTTTGCCTACATCACCGACATGAAGACCATTGAGCCGGACCAGGCCGAGCTGTTGCGCGGTGTTGACACCCTTGTGGTCAACGCCCTCCGTTTCGACCGTCCCCACCACTCCCACCAGCTTGTCGACGATGCCGTGGCCTTTGCCCGCAGCATCGGTTCGCGCCACACGCTGCTTGTCCACGTGTGTCACGACATTGGGTTGCATAAAAAAGCTAACCGTCGTCTGCCAGATGGTGTAGAACTGGCATACGACGGTCAGCAATTGGTTATTCCCTGATTAGAATTTCGCCATCTTGATGGCTACCACGGCGCACTCGTCGCCCTTGTTGCCCAACTTTCCTCCTGCGCGGTCTCGTGCCTGCTGAAGGTCGTTGGTGGTGAGCAGCCCGTAGATGACGGGAATGTTGCTCGTTGCGTTAAGCCTGGCGATGCCGGCCGTGACACCCTCGCAGATGTAGTCGAAGTGCGGGGTCTCTCCGCGTATGACGCTGCCCAGGATGATGATGGCATCGTAGCCGTCGTTGAGGGTCATCTGGTGAGCACCGTAGATGAGCTCGAAGGAGCCCGGTACAGTCTTTACGTGGATGTTCTCAGGCAGCGCGCCGTGTTTCTCGAGCGTTGACACACAACCTTCGAGGAGAGCCCCTGTGATTTCAGAGTTCCACTCGGCTACGACAATGCCGAAGATCATGTTCGATGCGTCGGGCACTGACTTGAAGTCGTAGTCGCTCAGGTTATGGAGTGCTGTTGCCATTATTTGACGCGCTCAATGTAATTGTCGAGGTTGTTCATTCGCAGGAACTCAGGATAGTCGGCCTTCACCTGCTCATAGAGTTTCAGTGCCTCTTCCTTCTTTCCCTGGCTCTCCAGTATCTGTCCAGCCTGGATAAGGAACTGTGGCGAGAGCGCTGCGTTGTTGGCTTTCGATGCTGCTTTCTTCAGCGTGCTGACGGCCTCGTCGAGCTGTCCCAGTGCTGCCTGCACGTTGCCCAGTGCGCCGATTGAGGCGGGAGCCACCATTTCGTCGTCGCCGTCGTACTTCTTGATATAGTTTGCAGCCTCCTCCATGTTGCCCAGACGAGCGTAGCAGATGCCTGCATAGAGGTTTGCCAGGTTGGCGGCCTTTCCCGAGTAGTCGCTGGCTATGGCCAGGAATCCTGCGTTGATGCTATCGCCGTTAAGCGCTTTGTTGAAGAGCTCTGCATCGTCGCTGAGCACTGCCTCTGAATAGTATTCCTGTGCCTTGGCCATGGCGGTGCTGGCTTTCTGGAACGATTCGTTGGCGAAGTGTTTCCACGTGTAGTATCCGGCTATGATGACCAGCAAGGCCACCACGCAGCCGATGAGAAGGTTTTTGTACTTGAGGATGAAATCCTCGCTTTTGCTTAGGGTCTCCATCACCTCGGGAGCACCCTGCTGAAGGTTTTTCTTTTCTGCCATTATTTTAATAAGTTTTTTAAGGTCCGTTTTTTGCGGGCGCAAAGTTACGTAAAATATTGGATATGGTGAAATTTTCTTTCGACTTTTTTAGTTTTTCTCTCCCAAATGGCTCTTTTTATCAATCAGTTTATCTTTTTTTGCAGTTTTTCACCCGTTTTTCGTATTCTTTTTGCGTCGGTTCGCGTAAAATGCTTACCTTTGCACGCGATTTTTGAAATGTGCCCCTATGCGGGCAATAATTTTATTGTTAATGTTTAAGGCAGCACTTTTCGACCTTGACGGTGTGATATTCGACACAGAGCCCCAGTACACCGTGTTCTGGGGCAGCCAGTGCAGGCAATACCACCCGGAGCATCCCGGCCTGGAGCACGAGATAAAAGGCTCCACGCTCGACCAGATTTTCGACCGCTGGTGGGCTGGCCCTTTGGAGTCGGAGCGCGCGGCCGTGACGCGACGGCTCGATGAGTTTGAGGCGCAGATGAGCTACGACTACATCGACGGGCTTCAGGATTTCCTGGCCGACCTTCGCCGCCACAGCATCAAGACAGCCATAGTGACCAGCTCCAACCGGCAGAAGATGGACAGCGTCTATCGCAGCCGGCCGGAGCTGCCTTTTGTTTTTGACGCCATCCTCACCAGCGAGGACTTCACCGAGAGCAAACCCTCGCCGCAGTGCTACCTCCGTGCGGCCAATCGCCTCGGTGTCGAGCCGGGCGAATGTGTCGTGTTTGAGGACAGCTTCAACGGGCTCCGTTCCGGCCGCAGCGCCGGAATGTACGTCGTTGGCCTTGCTACCACCAACAGCCGCGAGGCCATAGCGCCACTCTCGGATATTCAGATAGACAACTATAACAACTTTAAATTATTTAGTGATAGAGGAGTGAATGTGAGTGATGGGTGATGGTGGGGGAGAGGTGAGAGGTGAGACTTGGTACGCAGAACATTCCTCTCACCACCCACCTCTCACCCCTCACCCCCAAAGACCCACCCATCACCCCAACACCCTTTAAAAAAAACAGAACAATGGCAGGATATTTAGTTAGCGACGAGCGCAAGGTGACTACGCATCGCTTCATCGAAATGAAACAGAAGGGAGAGAAAATCTCCATGCTCACCTCTTACGACTACACCACCGCCGGCATTGTAGACCGTGCCGGCATCGACGGCATCCTCATCGGCGACAGTGCCTCTAACGTGATGGTGGGCAACACTACGACGCTGCCCATGACCGTCGACCAGATGATTTATCATGCCCGCGCCGTGGTGAACGGCGTGAAGCGTGCCCTCGTGGTCTGCGACATGCCCTTCGGCTCCTACCAGGCAGGCAGTCACGTTGCCGTGGCCAACGCCATTCGCATCATGAAGGAGAGCGGCTGCGACGCGCTGAAACTCGAGGGCGGCGTTGAGATTATCGATGCCGTGAAGCGCATCCTCGATGCCGGCATACCCGTGATGGGCCACCTGGGACTCACGCCGCAGAGCATCAACAAGTTCGGCACCTACGCCGTCCGCGCCAAGGAAGAGCGCGAGGCCCAGAAGCTGCTCAGCGATGCCCGTCTGCTGGCCGAGACTGGCTGCTTCGCCGTCACCCTGGAAAAGGTGCCCGCAGCGCTGGCCAAGCAGGTGACCGAGGAAATCAGCGTGCCCACCATCGGTATAGGTGCCGGCAATTACTGCGACGGCCAGATACTGGTCGTGGCCGACATGCTCGGCATGACACAGGGATTCTCGCCCCGTTTCCTCCGCCGCTATGCCGACCTCAACAGTGTGATGACCGATGCCGTGGGGCAGTACGTCACCGACGTGAAGAGCGGCGATTTCCCCAACGAGTCAGAATCATATTAGTATAAGGGAGTGAATGTGGGTAATGGATGTTGGGCGTTTGCCGCAGAACATTCCTCCCACCTCTCACCCCCCACCTCCTACCTCTCACCTCTCACCCCTCACCCCTCACCTCTCACCTCTCACCCCCAAAGAATAGATTCATGGATAAAATCAGGATAAAGGACATTGCCGAGCGGGCCGGCGTAAGCGTAGGCACTGTAGACCGTGTGCTCCACGACCGCCCCAACGTGTCGAAGTCGGCACGCGAGAAAGTAGAGCAGGCACTTGCCGAGATGGACTACGAGCCCAACGTCTACGCCTCGGCGCTGGCCTATAACAAGGACTACACCTTCGCCTGCATCATTCCCGAGCACGACAGCGAGGCCTATTGGGACGAGATAGAGGAGGGCGTGCAGGCAGCCACCAGCCATCGCCGAGACTTCCATGTGGCGCTGCGTATGCTCTATTACGAGCGCTTCAACACCCCGACGTTCATCAAGGCCGCTGCCGACTGTCTGGCCGAGAAGGTGGACGGCGTCATCGTCGTCCCGGCAAAGCTTGAGGTGACGCGCAACTTCACCGACGAGCTTACGGAGCGGGGCGTACCCTTCATCCTCCTCGACTCTTATCTGCCCGACCTCAAGCCCCTGGCTTTCTTCGGTCAGGACTCCTTCCAGAGCGGCTATTTCGCTGCCCGCATGATGATGCTCATCGCCTCGAAGGAAAAGGAAATCATGGTCATGAAGCAGCTCAAGGACGGACACATCGGCTCCAAGCAGCAGTCCAACCGCGAGACGGGCTTCCGCCACTATATGCGCGACCATTTCCCCGAGATTGTCATCACTGAGCTAAACCTCCCGCTGGGGCAGACCGCGAAGGAGTTCGACGAGATACTTGAGGAATTTTTCCAGACCCACCCCCACGTACACCACTGCATCACCTTTAACTCCAAGGCCCATCTCGTGGGCGACTACCTCCTGCGCACCAACCGTCGCAACATCCAGATCATGGGCTATGACATGGTGCCCAAGAACGCCGAGTGCGTGCGCCAGGGCAGCATCTCCTTCCTCATAGCGCAGCACGCCTATCTGCAGGGGTACTCCTGTGTGGAGACGCTCTTCCAGGCCATCGTGCTCAAGCACGAGGTGACACCCGTCAACTACATGCCCATAGAGCTCCTTACGAAGGAGAACATCGACTTTTACCGGCGCACCAACATCGGGTAAAGAGAAGAGTGAAAGTAAGCATGGATTACAATGCAATCATAGACAAATATTACCCTGCCGACGACGCGCTGCGCCAGTTGCTGCTGCTCCATAGCCGACAGGTGGCCGGTCGCTGCCTGGAGTGCTGTGACCGTCATCCCGAGCTGGGTCTCGACCGTCAGTTTGTCGAAGAGGCCGCCATGCTCCACGACATCGGCATCCGCTGGTGCAACGCTCCTGGCATCCATTGCCTTGGCGATGCACCCTATCTCTGCCACGGCCTCATCGGTGGCCGGGTGTTGCGCGAAGAGGGCTTCCCGCGTCATGCCCGCGTCTGCGAGCGCCACACCGGGGCGGGCATCACCCGACAGCAGATAGAGCAGCGCCAGTTGCCGCTGCCCCCTGCCGACTACCTACCTGAGACGCTCGAGGAGCAGCTCGTCTGCTACGCCGACAAGTTCTTCTCCAAGAGCCATCCCGACCGCGTCCTCACACCAGAGCAGGCTGCGAAGAGCCTGGAGAAGTTCGGCGATGACGGCGCCAAGCGTTTCCTGCAGTGGCATCGTCTGTTTGAATAGCCCAGATTAACCCCTACATTAATATTATAACGCCGACGTTGTTTATAAACCAACGTCGGCGTTTCTGTATTTCCACGGGCCTCTCCCGTCAAGAGCGCTACCATCCGCAACCTGGAACTACCTCAAGCGAAGAAAAGGTAGCAGATGGCGATGGCAGCGATGATGCCGGCAAGGTCGGCCAGCAGTCCGCAGGCTACGGCGTGGCGCG
>CAMPCG010000042.1 GCA_946644025.1 uncultured Prevotellaceae bacterium
TGGAGAAGGTGCTCCTCGAGGCCGAGATGCTCGACCTCAAGGCCAACCCCAACCGAAAAGCCAGCGGAAGCATCATCGAGAGCTCGCTCGACAAGGGCCGTGGATACGTCTCCACCGTGCTCGTCAGCAACGGTACGCTGAAGGTGGGCGACATTGTCATCGCCGGCTCCAGCCACGGACGCATCAAGGCCATGTTCAACGAGCGCAACCAGCGCATCACCGAGGCAAAGCCCGCAGAACCCGCCATCATACTCGGCCTCAACGGCGCCCCCACAGCCGGCGACGCATTCAATGTCATGGACACTGAGCAGGAGGCACGAGAGATTGCCAGCAAGCGAGAGCAGCTGCAGCGAGAGCAGGGACTGCGCACACAGAAGACCATCGGCCTGGACGACATCTCGCACCGCATCGCACTGGGCGAGTTCCACGAGCTGAACATTGTCGTCAAGGGCGACACCGACGGCTCTATCGAGGCACTGAGCGACTCGTTTATCAAGCTCTCCACCGAAAAGGTGCAGGTCAACGTCATTGCAAAGGCCGTGGGACAGATTTCGGAGAACGACGTCATGCTCGCATCGGCATCAAAGGCCGTCATCATCGGCTTCCAGGTGCGCCCATCGGCAGGAGCACGCAAGCTGGCCGACGCCGAGGGCGTGGAAATCAACACCTACAGCATCATCTACGACGCCATCGAGGACGTGCGCTCCACCATGGAGGGAATGCTCGACAAGGTCATCAAGGAGGAAGTCACCGGACAGATTGAGGTGCGCGAGGTGTTCAAGATTTCGAAGGTGGGCACCGTGGCCGGCGCCATGGTCACCGAGGGAAAGGTACACCGCACGGACAAGGCACGCCTCATACGCGACGGTATTGTGCTCTTCACAGGCGCCATCAACGCCCTCAAGCGCTACAAAGACGACGTCAAGGAGGTGGCCACCAACTTCGAGTGCGGTATCTCCCTGGTCAACTACAACGACATACAGCAAGGCGACATCATCGAAACCTTCCAGGAAATCGAGGTACAGCAGAAACTGTAAGGTAAAAATGGCAGAGGCAAAGACCGCTGTCACCTTTGACAGCATCATGGCTGAACTGCGCCAGCGCAAGTTCAGACCCGTGTACTATCTCATGGGCGACGAGCCCTACTATATCGACAAGATAAGCGATTACATAGCGGAGAACGCACTAAAGCCCGAAGAGCGCGACTTCAACCAAACGATACTCTTCGGCAGCGACGTGACGGCATCGGCAATAGCTGATGCCGCCCGTCGTTATCCCATGATGGCCGAACGTCAGGTCATCATCGTCAAAGAAGCACAGAACATACGCCAAACCGAAGCCCTGGAGAAGTACATGAAGCAGCCCATGGCGTCCACCGTGCTCGTTATGTGCCACAAAAACGGGAAAATCGACGGCCGCAAGCTGTCATACATCAAAGCTATCAAGCAGGCAGGAGTACTCTTCGAGAGTACAAAGATGAAGGAATACCTGCTCCCAGGCTTCATAGAACGCTATCTGAGCGACCGTAAGGTGTCTATCGACCAGAAGTCCACCCAGCTCATCGCAGAGGCCATAGGAGCCGATCTGACGCGTCTGACGAGCGAGCTGGACAAGGTGCTCCTTTCACTGCCCGAAAACGACCGCCGCGTCACTCCTCAGGTGGTGGAAGACCAGATAGGGGTGAGCAAGGATTTCAACGGTTTTGAGCTGCGCGCAGCCATCGTCGAAAAGAACATTTTCAAGGCCAATCAGATTATCAATTATTTTGACAAAAATCCAAAGGCAGGAAGCATCTACAGCACCCTCCCGCTGCTCTTCTCCTTCTTCCAGAACATGATGGTGGCCTACTACTGTCCACAGCGCCAGAGCCAGGAAGCCGTCGCAGCATGGCTGGAAATGAAGTCGCCCTGGGCTGCCAAGGACTACATGACAGGCATGAGAAATTACAGTGCCAGGAAAGTGATGGACATTATCGGCAAACTACGCGAAACTGACAGCAAAAGCAAGGGTGTAGACAACCCAAACACGCCTCCTGAGGAGCTGATGAAGGAATTAATTTTTTACATTCTGCACTAAAACGGGCCTTTTTCCCGTCCATTTTCCTCTAGAACGAGCACCTGCGAAGGGTGCTTTTTTTGTGCCTAAACGCCGATAAACACTGGGTAAGAGCCACATTTAACCCCCTCCAAAACTCGCAAATTTCAAACTTTTCGGCCCGTCGTTCAGAATTTGCGAGAAATGCCGATTTTAGCTAATTCAGGCACCCCGGAATTTACGTTTCACAATTATTTATATTTAATTCTGTTGGGTTTACAAGTTTAAAGCGCCACAAGCATATATAGAACTTTAAATTTATCTTTGTTTTTAGACTTGTAAATGTACTGAAATTGCGATTTGAAAAGATAAATATTTAAATCTAAATATCATTGATTGCAAATATAAATAAATAAATATACATAGACAAAATGGCGATATAAATACCTAAAAACTAACGTATTACTAACTTTTGTTGGTATAATGATACATATAAACGGCTCGGGCAGTTTTCGTTTATGCAAGTCGAGGCGATATAAGTGCATTGTTCCATTAAATATCTGAATAATTCCCAATAATTTAGTAAAATGAACTATATTTAAGGTTAAGGGCGGTTTAAGGTGATAAATTTAAATTTACAAATACAAAGACTGGATAGTTTTAAAGATTTAAATTCCTATTGCGGTTTTAAAACTACATACTTAAACTTTAAATTTCCGAAAATAAATTTAATATTGTTGGGTAGTACGAAAATTACATTTACCTTTGTAAACCGTAAGAAAAACCCGTAAAATGGGGTCGTTCCCCACCCATTGTTATGAAAGACAGAATCAAGACGCTCATGGAGAGCCAGCACATGACGCAGCAAGTGTTCGCCGATTTTCTTGGCATCAACCCTGCCACGCTGAGCGGCATCTTCAACGACCGCACCAAGCCCACCATCAACATCGTGGAGGCAGTGAAAAAGAAATTTCCTGACATCAGCCTCGACTGGCTCATGTTTGGCACGGGCAGCATGTACCAGAGTTCCGGCTCCGCCGATTCGTCAGCCGCCCCTACTCCCACCCCTGTCGGCGCTTCCCCATCGGCCGCTCCCAACCGTTCCCAGCCGACATCCTCCTGGACCGCCGAGCCGGCCCTCGACTTCGGCGACACCTTCCCCGACACCCCTGCCCCCCGTTACCCCTCCATGGGTCAAGGCCACCACAGCGGCGCAAGAAACGTCCGCCCCGAGATAGTGCGTGAGGAGGTAAAAATTATTGACAAACCGTCACGTCGCGTCACCGAGATCCGAGTGTATTACGACGACCAGACTTGGGAGAGTTTCGTGCCCGCCAAGAAGTAGCTGCGGCCCCCCGTTCGTCCCCTCTTTCACCTTGGGAAAACCGGGGCTGGACTTTGAGCCGTCCAGCCCCACAGTCTGGACGGTTCAAAGTCTGAGGGGTGTTTTTGGGAGCGGCTGTTCGGGGTGCCGTTTCGTCCTTGGCAGGATGAGGCCACATTGGGACGCAGACGACGGCCTATACATTATTATTATATAATAGGTACTATAAATTAAGGAAACAGGGCGCCGCCCACTCCTCCCCGGTCCCCCTCTGTTTCCCCCCAAGTGGGGGGAGGATCAGTGGTGAGCGGCGGGTACGCTTTGCCCACTTATAGAACACGCCATATATGTCGAGCGCTGCAAGGCCAATGCCTCTATGCATCTGACAAGGAATTCCCATCACGTCTATACGCCAATGGCGTCTTCTATAAACCATGTCGTTATTTCTACAAACACTGACAGTGTTTGTACAAACCAAGGCAGTGTTTGTACAAACACTGCCTTGGTTTGTAGATTTCCCCTATCCTTTCACCGTTTAATATACGTGAAAAGGCAACCTTTCCACAGTTCTTTCGCCTAAGGGGCCGTAAGGAGCGGCATAGAGGGCTTTCCCGCTCCCTGCAAGCAGAGCATGTGTAAGTTATAGTAAACGAAATAAATATTTTCCTTTTACTTGGCGGTGGCGGCCTCGCAGGCCGCACAATAAACGAAAAGAATTATAGCGTTCACTATAAATATTAATATAGCGCAAAAAAAACATAAAACTTTGCAAGTCTCGCCATAATTGCTTAACTTTGCGCACAGAATTACGAACCCTGAGCCTTATACACTCACTTTTATGACGATTGACTTCGACAAGATGGACGGCCTGGTGCCCGCCATCATCCAAGACGCCGACACGCGGCAGGTGCTCATGCTGGGCTTCATGAACCGCGAGGCATACGACAAGACCTTGTCCACCGGCAAGGTAACCTTTTGGAGCCGCACTCGGCAGACCCTCTGGACGAAGGGCGAGACGAGCGGCAACTACCTCAACCTGGTGAGCATGGCCGTGGACTGCGACAACGACACGCTGCTGGTGAAGGTTCACCCCGACGGCCCTACGTGCCACACCGGCACAGACACCTGCTGGGGCGAGTCGAACACGCCTATCGCGCAGAGTGACAGCCCGTTGCAATTCATCACCGAGCTTCAGGACTTCATCGAGAAGCGCAAAGAGGAGATGCCCGAAGGTAGCTACACCACGCGTCTCTTCCGCGACGGCATAGCCAAAATCTCCCAGAAAGTGGGCGAGGAGGCACTTGAGACCGTCATCGAGGCCATCAGCGGTCCCGACGACAAGCTCGTCTACGAGGCCGGCGACATGGTCTACCACCTGCTGGTGATGCTCACGGCGCGCGGGCTGCGCATCGAAGACATTGCCGAGGAGCTGCGCCGCCGCCACGACCCGCAGTGGGACAAGCAGCGCAGGGAGGAGAAGGCACGCAAGAAGTGACAAGTGAAGAACAGGCAACCCGCAGAAGCAATGATTATCAACTATAAGAACGCATCCATCAGGCAGAAGGACGGCATCGAGGTGCTCAAGGGCGTTGACTTCCACGTCGCCGACGGCGAGTTTGTCTACATCATCGGCCGCGTGGGCTCTGGCAAGAGCACGCTGCTGAAGACCGTCTACTGCGAACTGGACATCGACGAGGCCGACGAGGCCCTTGTCCTGGACCACGACCTGCTGACGCTGAAGCGCAAGCACATCCCCGACCTTCGGCGCAAGATGGGCATCGTCTTCCAGGACTTCCAGCTGCTGGGCGACCGCAGCGTGGAGAAGAACCTGGAGTTCGCGCTGAAGGCCACGGGCTGGAAAGACCGCTCCAAGCGCGACGAGCGCATTGACCAGGTGCTGAACGACGTTGGTCTGACCGACAAGCGTGGCAAGATGCCCCACGAGCTGTCGGGCGGCGAGCAGCAGCGCGTGGCACTGGCGCGGGCCATTCTGAACTCGCCGCGGCTCATCGTTGCCGACGAGCCCACCGCCAACCTCGACCACCAGACGGCCATCGGCATCATGAACCTCCTGCAGGCCATCTCGCAGACAGGGACGGCCATCGTCATGTCGACCCACAACATTCCCCTGCTCGACAAATATCCCGGGCGCGTCTATCAGTGCAAGGGCGGGCGGCTGGAGAGCCAACAGTGAAAAAAACAAAGAGAAAAGCGAACAGTGAAAAGTGACAAGATGAACATCACCAGATACATACTTACCACCCTCTTCCTCCTGCTCACGCTGACCGTCGGCGCGCAGAAGATTACCCTCGGCAGCTGTACCACCAAGGACGGCGGCGAGTACTTCGGCGAGATGGCTGTCGGCATGCCCCACGGCAAGGGAAAGACGACGTGGAAGAACGGCAACACCTACGAGGGTCAGTACCAGAAAGGCAAGCGCAACGGCGAGGGCACCTACACCTTCGCCGACGGCGAGCGCTACGAGGGCCAGTGGCTCGACGACCACCAGCACGGCCTGGGCACCTACTACTTCGCCAACAACAACAAGTACGTGGGCCTGTGGTGGAAGGACTTCCAGCAGGGTCGCGGCACGATGTACTACTACAACGGCGACACCTATGTGGGTCTTTGGCGCGAGGACAAGCGCAACGGCCGCGGCAAGTACACCTTTGCCAGCGGTGCCTGGTACGACGGCGACTGGAAGGACGACAAGAAGAGCGGCCGCGGCACCTACGACTGGGCCGACGGCTCGTCATACACCGGCCAGTGGCTGGCCGACAAGAAGCACGGCGAGGGCGACTTCACCTACGCCAACGGCGACCACTACCACGGTCAGTTCCAGAACGACCTCATGCACGGCAAGGGCATCTACAAGTTCAGCAACGGCGACGTCTACGAAGGCGACTACCAGAACGGGCGCCGCAGCGGCACCGGTCTCTTCAAGTTTGCCAACGGCGACCGCTACACCGGCCAGTTCCAAAACGGCGACAAGCACGGCAATGGACGCTTCGTGTGGGCCAACGGCACCACCTACTTCGGCGAGTGGAAGGCCGACAAGGCCAGCGGCAAGGGCAAGCTGACGACGAAGGCCGGCGACGTGGTGGAGGGCCAGTTCCTCAACGGCCAGCCCAACGGCATGTGTACGGGCAACCTGGCCGACGGCTCGAAGTTCCAGGCTGAGTACAAGAACGGCGTGCGCCACGGCACGGCCATCGAGATAGACAAGGAGGGGCTGCGCTTCGAGGGTTCCTACAGCAACGGTCACCGCAACGGCGACTTCCTCGAGAAAGACCGCAACGGCAAGGTGGTACACAAAGGCACCTACACCAACGGGCGCCGCAAGGCCGAGTTCTGAACGCGCCGTAAAAAGAAACAGCATTGAACCCAAAATCCATACAACTATGATTATCGACACACTGGAAAACCTGGCCAAGTACGAGGCCATCAACCCGCTCTTCAAGGACGTGGTGAAATTCATTGCCGAGAACGACCTCGAGATGATGGAGCCCGGCAAGTATCCCATCAAAGGCAGCGACCTCTTCGTCAACATCGCCACGGCCAAAGGCAAGGCTCCCGACGAGGCTGTCCTGGAGACTCATGTACGCATGATTGACATCCAGATTCCCCTCGACGGCCCCGAGACCTACGGCTACACGCCGCTCTGCCGCCTGCCCGACGAGGCCTACAATGACGAGAAGGACATCACGAAGTACCCCAACTTCATGGCCGAGAGCTTCATCGACTGCCAGCCCGGCATGTTTGCCATCTTCTTCCCCCAGGACGGCCATGCACCCTGCATCTCCATGTCCCCCGAGATTAAGAAGGCCATCTTCAAAGTCAAGGCCTGACCCATCGGCGCCCACCGCGCCTAAACGATGAAGCAGCCCTCGCCATCGCGGGGGCTGCTCCTTTTTTTATTGTCGTCCGGGTAAACGGCCTGTTTCTCCTATAATCGCAGGAAAGCAGGAGTAGTGCTGCGCCGGAGGGGGTCAGAAGCCGCCTCCGAAGCCGCCACCTCCGCCGAAGCCGCCGCCTCCGCCGCGTCCGCCACGGCCTCCGCCGCCAAAGCCGCCGCCCATTCCCGGGAACCTCGGTGCCGGCTCCTTGCCAATGTCGAGCAGCAGCTTCACCAGCGCGCGTCGGCGCTCGGCCCACGTGCGGTAGTCGTCGGCCTTGAGCACCTTGGGGGCGAATCCCGGCATCTGGGGCATACCCTGCATGAAGTCGAGCGTGCTCGTGGTGATGATGCAGGCCTTCGTCTTCTTGTCGGCCAGCAGCCGGTCGGCAATGGCGTCGGCCCCGCCTATCTTGAACCAGTTCTCCATGCCGTCGCCCTCGCCGGGAATGAGCTGCACGAAGACGGGCATCACCATCCGTCCGGCGGGCATCGGCGGTGTGTACCATGCCTCGCCCCGCTCCAGGTCGTAGCCCACCCGCCCGTGGGGGATATTGCCCTGCGAGGCGAAGTTGAAGGGCGAGCGCGGGTTGTCGGCCACGCTGTATTGCGACGTGGCCGTGGTGGAGAAGGGCGCTATGTTCATGTTGTTGGGGTCTACGACGGGCGTTCCGTCGACGATGAACCGGTAGACGAACGTCTCAAAGAAGATGTCGTTGCGGGTGACGCTCCACACGCCGTCGCTGTCGCGCTCCATGGCCACGTTCACGGGCAGTATCTCGCAGTCCAGCTCCACCTTTTTAGCCTCGGGAGCCTTCAGGCGGAAGGTGACGCCCTGCTCGGTATATTCGGGCGAGACGATGGGCCTCGGAAACATCCTTGCCAAGACTCCCGGCGTGAACTGCGGCTCCTTTCCCGTGGCGGCGGGTGCTGGCTGCGCCGCCTTCATGGCCTCCTCGGCGGCCTTCTTGTTGAAGAGCAGCGGCAGCGTCTTCGTGAGGAAGTACTTAGCGTTCATCCACGTGTGGCCAAACTTGTCGTTGGTGAACTCCTTGACGCTGTGTATGCCCTTCTTGTCGAGAAACTCCATGTAGTCGCGGGCGTTGCCGTAGAGGAAGTCGTCGGTGCCCACGCCCAGCCAGAAGAGGTGAATCTTTGAGTTGAGGTGGTGGGGATTGTCGTACACGCCGGGAATGTCGGTCGACGTGAACGAGCTGTAGCTGCACAGGTAGGAGAACTTGTCGAGGTTGGTCAGGCCGTTGTAGAGTGCCTGGTTGCCGCCGCGCGAGAATCCGCCGATGGCGCGGTCGTCGCGGTCGTTCTTCGTGCGGTAGTTGGCCTCGATGTAGGGCATGAGGTCGCCCACGAGGTCTTGGCCGAACACGTCGCCGCCAACGTTGAGCGAGGTGGTTGCGCCGCCGTTAGCGAGCAGCTTGGTGGGGTTGCCGTAGGGCAGCACGACAATCATCTCCTTGGCCTGTTTCTCGGCCAGCAGGTTGTCGAGTATGTAGTTCACGCGCCCCACCTTGTAGTATACCTCCTCGGTGTCGGTGGTCCCGCTGATGAGGTAGAACACGGGGTATTTCTTCTGCATGTCGGTCATGTACGAAGGGGGCAGGTACACCACGGCCTGGTTGGTGGCGCCCAGGCTCTTGGAGTAGTAGTGTATGTACTCTATCCGCCCGTGGGCCACGTCGGTGCGCACGTCGTGGGGCAGGTATTCCGACTGCGACGGTGTCGCAGTGTACGTGACTGAGGCGGGCTTGGCCACGGGGTGTGCCGATATTTCGAGCAAGCTGTTCTTGAACCCCTCGTTGGGGAAGTAGAGCGGGTTCTGCGGGTCCATGACGCTCACTCCGTCTACGATGAAGCAATAGGGGTACATGTCGGGGGCGGGCTGCTTCTGGGCGTCGCCCTTCACGCCGACGGTGGCCGTCCACGTGCCGTCGGCGCCGCGCGTCATCTCCTGCCGGCCGGCAAACTGCACATCGACCTGCACATGGCGGGCCGAGTCGTTCTTGTAGTGAAAGGTTACTTGGGCCATGGCCACTGCCGAGGCGGCCATCAGCACAGACATAGACAATACTCTCTTCATGGCTCGTATAATGTTAATTAGTGCACAAAGATACGGATAATTTTGACACGAAAGCCTTCGTCACGTCTCTTTTTTTTCTCCATTTGTCACATCGTCCTGCTTTTGCCAACATTTTAAGCTGTCCGTGTTCCTCTGTTATTGCGGAAATCAGTACTTTTGCAGCGCACAAGTTAGGAGGCGACGCGTCCCACGTCGCAATCCGGCAAACACTAATCCCCGACACGACATGACACTTGCAGCAGCTGCACTCATCTTCAACGAACTCATGGCCGCCAATGTGGGCGACGTGATGAGTCCCGCCACCAACTTCGACAGCTGGGTGGAAATCTACAATCCCGGCACCGAGGCCGTGAACCTCGGCGGCATGTACCTGAGCAACGACGCCCAGGCCCCTACCCTTTGGCGTCTGCCCTCCAGCCTGGGCACCGTTCCGGCCAAGGGCTACAAGGTCGTATGGCTGGGCTCCCACGAGATTAAGTCCGACCAGGCGCCGTTCAAGCTCGACTGCGACGGCGGCACCATCCTCCTGAGCGACTCCCGCGGTCAGCTCATTGCCAGCCAGGACTACCCCGAGGCCAAGAGCCACACGGCCTGGGCCCGCACCGCCGACGGCTCGGGCGACTGGGGCTGGACGGCCGACGCCACCCCCGGCGCCACCAACGCCACCGCCACCTTCGCCAGCCAGCGCCTCGACACCCCCGTGGTGAGCCAGGGCAGCTGTCTCTTCAGCAACACGGTGCAGGTCAGCGTAGCCATCCCCCAGGGCGCCACGCTGATGTATACCACCGACGGCAGCCTGCCCACACCGCCCCCCGCACAAGGCAGTCTGCCAGACTGGACCGACTACATCGTCAACGGCGACTGCGAGGCCGACGACGCCACCTGCCTCGTCAGCCGCGACGCCGGCGGCAATGGCGACGAGCAGCGCATCGTCGATGGCGTGGGCTACGACGGCTCACGCGGCATACGCATACACGCCTCGGCCGACGCGCAGGAGGACTGGGACGCCCAGTTCTTCGTCTACACGCCGGGCCACATCTGGCGCTCGGGCGAGAAATACCGCTTCCGCATGAAGGTAAGGGCCGACAAGGCGGCACGCATCACCTGCCAGACCCACACCACGCCCCACAACTACATCCACTGGACGGCCCTCGACGGCGAATACAACGTCACCACCAAGTGGCAGGAAATCGTCTGCGAAGGCACCATCACCGACGAGCAGGTGGGCAAGCAGGGCGGCGGATGGTGGGGTGGCGAGGTGACCGTACAGGACATGCAGACCATCGCCTTCAACCTGAACGTAGACCGCGTGGACAACAACTTCTACTTCGACGACATCGCCTGGGAGCTCTACACCGCCGACGCTCAGGCAGCCAACGCCAGCCAGCAGAGCAAGGACGGCAAGTTCACCTTCTCGAAGACCACCAGCCTCACCGTGCGCCTCTTCCAGGAGGGACGGCTGCCCAGCGTGCCCGTGACGCGCAGCTACATCAAGACCAGCAACGCTTACACCCTGCCCGTGGTCAGCATCGTGGGCGACAAGCGCTTCTTCACCGACCCGAAGATTGGCCTCGACTGCGACGGCGACGGCACCAACGGCAAGACCGGCAACGGGCAGAATCAGCCGCGAAACTACAACCAGCCGTGGGACCGCCCCGTGAGCTTCAGCCTCCTCTCGCCCGAAGGCGAAATGCTCTTCAGCCAGGACGTGAACATCAGCGTATCGGGCGGATGGACGCGCTCGCAGCGGTTCCGCTCGTTCAAGCTGAAGAGCAACAAGGTCTTCGACGGACAAAACCACTTCGACTTCTCCTTCTTCCCCCAGAAGCCCTACCTGCGCAACAAGACGCTGCTCGTACGCAACGGCGGCAACGACGTCTGGACCCACAACGCCCGCTTCATGGACCCCGCGCTGGAGACCATCATCCAGCGGTCGGGGCTCGACGTCGACGTGCAGTCCTACGTGCCCGTCATCGAGTACGTCAACGGGCAGCTGCGCGGCGTGCTCAACCTGCGCGAGCCCAACAACGACAAGTTTGCCTACGCCAACTGGGGCTATGACGACGACGAGCTCGACGCCTTCGAGAACAGCGTGATGAAGAACGGCACCGACGAGGCCCTGCGCCGCATCATAGCGCTGGGCGAGACGGTGGGCAGCGGCTCGGCCGACAGCCAGGAGGCCTACCGCGAACTGACGACGCTGCTCGACATCGACGAGTTCACCAACTACATGGCCGTCACCCTGTTCCTCGACAACGACGACTGGCCCAACAACAACATCAAGGCCTACCGCAGCCAGCACGACGGGCGCTACCGCTTCGTTTCCTTCGACCTCGACTATGCCTTCGCCCTGCGGGGCTTCAACACCTTCAACGACAACCCCTTCACCTACTTCCTGCAGTTCAGGGACGCCGAGAGCGTGGGCGGAGAGGCCAACCGGAACCGCGACATCGTGCGGCTGCTGCTCAACCTGCTCAACGACGATGCCTACCGCCGCAAGTTCATCGACACCTTCTGCATCGTGGCCGGCAGCGTCTTCGAGCCTACACGTGCCGGGAAGATTGTCGACGAGCTGCTGGCCGCCGTCAAGCCGGTTTGCCAGCTGATGAAGCAGCAGGGCATCAACGACGGCCACGACCCCGACCGCGCCGCCTCGACCATCAAGAGCAAGCTGCAAGGCCGGTCGGCAAAGCTCACCGCCTGCATGAAGGACTGCTCCGTCTTCGCACTCGGCGACGCCACCCGCCAGAGCGTCACGCTAAAGGCCGACAACGAGCAGGCCGTCATTCTCATCAACGGCATCGCCGTGCCCTACACCTACTTCAAGGGCCACCTCTTCGGCCCCGTCGAGCTGGAGGCCAAGGCCCCCTGCGGCTACACCTTCGCCGGATGGAAGAGGGGCACGGAGATTATCTCCACCGACCCCGTCGTCAGTCTGCCCGAAGGGAGCAGCGTCACCCTCACCGCCACCTTTACAGCCGAGGCCGACAATGGCTCTCCCGTGCGCATCAACGAGGTGAGCGCCAAGGGCGACATCTACGTCAGCGAATACTTCAAGCGCAGCGACTGGGTGGAGCTCTACAACACCACCGACAAGCCCTTCGACATCGCCGGCATGACGCTCTCCACCGACAGCACCAACGCCTACGAAATAGAGGCTCCCCTCTTCACCCAGGAAGAATGGGGAACCCCTACTGCTATCAGTGCTGAAATGACGGGCGACCAATGGTCTGCCGTCCACGGCCGCCACGAGGGGACCGTCATTCCGCCCCACGGCTACCTCATCGTGTGGTGCGACCAGCGCGAGCCGCTCACCGAGCTTCACGCCCCGTTCAAGCTTGATGCCGAGGGCGGCGAACTGATGCTTGGCGCTGCCGACGGGTCGTGGACCGACCGTTTCGTCTTCGGTCCCATGAGGAGCGACGAGACCGCCGGGCGCTTTCCCGACGGTGCCGACGCGGTGTTCACCATGAACCTTCCCACCATTGCCCGGGCCAACGCCACGTCGAGCTACGCAGTGCCCGTAGGCCTGCTCAAGGGCGACGTCAACCGCGACGGAACGGTCGACGTGGCCGACGTCTCGGCCGTCATCAGCATCATGGCCTCAGCCACCATTCCCGGCGCGTCAGCGCCGGGCCCCGCCGACGTAAACGAAGACGGAGCTGTCGACGTTGCCGACATCTCCGCCATCGTTACCATTATGGCCGGTTATTAATCCCGCCTTGCCGACGCTGCCATCACATCGATGATGACTGCAATATCGGCCACGTCGACGGCCTTGTCGCCGTTCACGTCGGGCAGCGTCGACGCGGTGTAAAGCTACTGGTTGGAAAGGGTCATCACGATGTATTCGGACTGGGTGCCGATGCGGTACTTGCCGCCCCAGATGCCTATGCCTGACGAGACGTAGTAGCGGGTATTGCCGCGCTGCCAGGGGCCGAAGGAGCACTCGTAGAGGGCATCGGTGACCCACGAGATGGGCCATACCTGTCCGCGGTGGGTGTGGCCGCTCAGCTGGAAGTCTACGCCAGCCTGCTCGGCCTCCTCAAGGTGGTAGGGCTGGTGGTCAAGGACGATGGTGAAGGGAACAGAGGGCAAAGCCCCAGAGGCCCCCCCTACGGTCCCCGAGGGCAAAGCCCCCCCTACGGCCCCCGAGGGGGCTTCTATAGTTTTGCCGTTCTGGGGAGAGTCTATTGT
>CAMPCG010000043.1 GCA_946644025.1 uncultured Prevotellaceae bacterium
TCGGCATACGCCTACACCTCGATGAAGAACGGCGACGCCAGCGCCAAGAAGTTCGCCAAGGGCGACTGGTTCCTGCTCACCATCACCGGCTATGACGCCGACAACAAGGTGACCGGCACGAAGGAGTACTACCTGGCCGACCTGCGCGACGAAGCCACTGCCTTCATCATCAACGACTGGCGCTACGTGGACCTCAGCGGTCTCGGCGCTGTCTCGAAGATTGGCTTCGAGCTCACCAGCAGCGACAACGGCACCTACGGCATGAACACACCGGCCTACTTCTGCTTCGACAACTTCGGCGCAGAGGGCGAGGAGGTGCTGCCCGAGAAGAACGTGACATTGCCCCTGGAGGTTGCCACCTTCGAAGACATCGAGGTACCCGCCTCCGGCCATATCAGTGTGAGCACAGAGGAGGACGACGACCGCACCGAGTTCGTCAGCGGCGGCTATGAGTTCGCCCACGGTTGCATGCACGACTGGGGCTACTGGTACTGGTTCGGCTATGCCAACAGCACCGACACCGAGTACAAGACACTCGACGACCAGTGGAAGAACATCGTGGGCGGCGGCTACGACGGTTCGAAGAACTACGGCGTGGCTTTCGCCGCTGCCTTCAACGGTCCCTGCTACGTCACTCCGCTCAGCGACGAGCCCGTCGTCGTGCCCGGATTCTACATCACCAACTCGGCATACGCCTACACCTCGATGAAGAACGGCGACGCCAGCGCCAAGAAGTTCGAGAAGGGCGACTGGTTCCTGCTCACCATCACCGGCTATGACGCCGACGACAAGGTGACCGGCACGAAGGAATACTACCTGGCCGACATGCGCGAAGACATGGGCTACATCATCGACGACTGGCGCTATGTGGACCTCAGCGGTCTCGGCGCTGTCTCGAAGATTGGCTTCGAGCTTACCAGCAGCGACAACGGCGACTACGGCATGAACACACCGGCCTACTTCTGCTTCGACGACTTCGGCGCAGAGGGCGAGGAGGTGCTGCACGAGAAGGACATCACCACCGGCATCAGCGAACTGGCTGCCAGCGAGTCCGTCGACAGCAAATCTGCAGATGGTAAATGTTACGACCTGCAGGGCCGACGCATCAACAACGGCGACGCCCGGCTGTTCATCGTCCGTCAGGCCGACGGCACAGTGCGCAAAGTGCTGACGAAATGAAGCACCTGCTTTTCCTCATCTCAATCTCTCTGCTCACAGCCTGCGGGGGCAACCGCCCCCCGCAGAGCTGGGCAGAGCGTTTGCAATTAAGTCCGGCACCCGACAGCATCGCCTTCCGACATGCCCGACTCATCCACGTTGAGCAGGCCGACGGCTACCGCATCGTCTACATCGACAACCCGTGGAAAGCGGGCAGGTCGCTCCACACATATATTCTCGTTCCCGACGGCGGCCCTGTTCCACAGAACATGAAGACGGGGGGAGCCACCGTCATCCGCACGCCGCTGCGCCGCAGCATCATCTTTACCAGCGTACACTGTGCGCTCATCGACATGCTGGGTGCAGAAAGCCAAGTGGCCGGAGTGGCCGACCTGAAGTATATCAAGGTGCCCTTCGTGCAGCAGGGTGCCGCCAGCGGTGCCATCGTCGACTGCGGCGACGGTCTCAGCCCTGTGGTGGAGAAGATTGTGGATGTGGGAGCCGACGGCCTGATGCTCTCTCCTTTCGAGAACAGCGGCGGCTACGGCCAGCTGGAGGACATCGGCATACCCATCGTGGAGTGTGCCGAGTACATGGAGACCTCGCCCCTGGCGCGTGCCGAGTGGATGCGTTTCTACGGTATGCTCTACGGCGAGGAGGAGCGTGCCGACAGCCTTTTCGGCGTGGTGGAACAGAACTACCGGCGGCTGACGGCCCTGGCCTCCACGGCCTCTGAGAGCCCCACCGTCCTTGCCGACAAGATGGCGGGCCCCGTGTGGTACGTGCCGGGAGGACGCTCCACCATCGGACAGATGCTCGGCGATGCCCACTGCACTTACCCCTGGGCCGACGACGACCACGCCGGGTCGCTGCAGCTGTCGTTTGAGGCCGTGCTCGAAAAGGGCGGCGACGCGCAGCTGTGGCTCCTACGCTACGACGCGCAGAAGCCGCTGACCATGGAGCAGCTGATGTCGGAGAACGACGGTTACCGTGTGCTCGCGGCAGTGAAGGGCAACGCGGTCTACGCCTGCAACGTCACCACCTCCATGTTCTACGAGGAGACGCCCTTCCGCCCCGACCTGCTCCTGCAGGATTTCATCGGCATCCTCCACCCTACCCTGCCCGACCTTCCCCCGCAACGCTACTACCACCGCGTTAGCGAATAGCCATGACAGGCCTCCAACCATATAAAAAGCGCACCTCATCACGAGGTGCGCTTTTTAGGTTTTTCATCTGTGTTATCCTAATAGTATAAAATTTAAGGTAAAAGGTTGGTAAACCTGTTAATTCTATTGCAAAGGTAATATTTAATTTGCGAACAACAAAATATTGTAACGTTTTTTTACACTCTGCAATGAATGTTTTGTTTGTTCACGAACACAGGAAAATTACATGTCGTCGTAGGTGTCGAGATAGGTGACGTGAGTGACGAGATACTCCTCCACTCCGTGCTTTCCGTCGGCACCGCCTATTCCGCTCTTCTTCACTCCGGCGTGGAATCCCTGTATGGCCTCGAAGTGCTCGCGGTTGATGTAGGTCTCGCCAAACTCCAGTTCGCGGCAGGCCTTGGTGGCGATGTTGAGGTCTTTGGTGAAGATGCTCGATGCCAGTCCGTACTCGCAGTCGTTGGCCATCTGTATAGCCTCGTCGATGGTGTCGAAGGTGACGAGCGGTATGACGGGACCGAAGGTCTCCTCGTGTATGATGTCCATGTCCTGACGACAGTCGTCGAGCACGGTGGCTGCGTAGAAGTATCCCTTCGTGCCTACGCGCTTTCCTCCGCAGAGCAGCTTTGCTCCCTGCTTGATGGCGCGCTCCACTTTCTCGGTGACGCTCTCCAAGGCCCGTGCCTCTACCAGCGGACCCATGTCGACGGTCTCGTCGGCGCAGGGGTCGCCCACCTTCACGGCCGACATCTTCTCGACGAGAATCCGGGTGAAGGCGTCCTTCACCTCGCGCTGCACGTAGACGCGCTCGGCATTGTTGCATATCTGACCGTTGTTGCCTATGCGGCTGTCCACTATCCACTGTGCGGCACGCTCCAGGTCGGCGTCCTTCATGACGATGGCGGGAGCCTTGCCGCCCAGCTCGAGGCTCACCTTGGTGATGTTCTTCGACGCAGCGGCCATGATGCTCTCTCCGGCGCTGACGGAGCCGGTCACGCTGACGATGTCAATCTTTGGCGAGGAAGCCATCTCGTTGCCGATGACGGAGCCTCGGCCGGTAACGATGTTGATGACGCCGGCGGGCAGTCCCACCTCGTCTACGACCTTGGCAAACTCAGTGCAGTTCTCGGGTGTGAGCTGCGAGGGCTTGATGACGATGGTGCATCCGGCGATGAGTGCAGCTCCTGCCTTTCGTGCGATGAGGAAGAAGGGGAAGTTCCAGGGCAGGATGCCGGCCACGACGCCGATGGGCTTCTTCGTGAGCAGGATGGTCTCGTTTGGACGGTCCGAGGGGATGATTTCTCCCTCGATATGGCGGGCGAAGGTAGCCATGTACTCGAAGTAGGCGATGGTGGCTCCGACCTCTATCGAGGCCCAGTTGCGGGTCTTACCCTGCTCGCGCATGATGATTTCGGTGAACTCCTGTTCGCGGGCCTTGATGCCGGCGGCAATCTTCAGCAGGTATCCGGCGCGCTCTATGGCAGGAGTCTTGGCCCATGCCTTCTGTGCGGCGCGGGCGGCGTCGAGCGCACGGTTCACGTCGTCGATGGTTCCCTCAGGCTGACGGGTGATGACCTCTTCGGTAGAGGGGTTCAGCACGTTAATCCACTTGCCGTCCGAGCTTTCGCAGAACTGGCCGTTAATGTACATTTTCAGGTCTTTCATTGGTAGTAATGTTTTAAGTTAATAATTATTGCGATAGGTTGTTGGGGGGGGTGGCGCTTTCTTGTCGATATATCGATATATCGAGATAACGATATTTCGAGATAACGATATAACGAGATAACGATATAACGAGATAACGAGATAACGAGATAACGACATTAGGACTTGGCGGGCGGGAGGAGGAGTCTATCTCCTTCTGAGCGTCTCGACGATGCGGGCCATCTGGTTGGGAATGCGTATCTGCTGGGGACACTTGCTGAGACATTCCTCGCAGTCGGTACACTGGGTGGCCCACTTGGAGCGGTCGGGCAGCGCCTTGAGCAGTCCGTCGGCAAACTGCTGCTTGCGGTCCATGTAGTCGGATGCCGTCTTGTCGGGCAGGGGCAGCAGGTGGCTGTTCACCGCCTCGTTGTAGTAGGCGAAGTTGGCGGGAATGTCCAGGCCGAAGGGACAGGGCATACAGTATTGGCACGTGGTGCAGGGAATGGTGGGGAATCCCGACATCTGGTCGGCAATGTCAGCCAGTAGCTTGTTCTCTGCCTCGGTGCAGACCTCGAGTGGCGAGAACGTCTCGACATTGTCCACCAGGTGCTCCATGCGGTTCATGCCGCTCAGTGTGGTCAGCACGTTAGGATAGGAGCCCACCCATCTGAAGGCCCATCGCGCCGTGCTGTCGTCGGGTCGCACGGCCTTCAGCTGGTCGGTCAGTTCGCTGGCCATGCGTCCGAAGGCACCGCCGCGCAGTGGCTCCATGATGACGGCCTGCACGCCCTTCTTCTCCAGCTTGTCGTAGAGGTACTCAGCGTCGGCGTCGTGGCGCCGTCCCTGCCTCATCGAGGCGTGGCGCCAGTCGAGGAAGTTCATCTGTATCTGCACGAAGTCCCAGTGGTACTCGTCCTGTCGGTCGAGCAGCCAGTCGAAGTCGCGCACGTCGCCGTGATAGGAGAATCCCAGATGCTTGATGCGTCCGGCCTCGCGCTCCTTAAGCAGGAAGTCGAGTATGCCGTTGTCCAGGAATCGTCCCTTGAGCGAGTCCATGCCTCCGCCGATGCCGTGCAGCAGGTAGTAGTCTATGTAGTCCACCTTCAGGCGCTCCATCGACTGCTCGTACATGCGTTTCGAGTCGTCGTAGTTCCACAGTCGGCCGTTCTGGTTCGACATCTTCGTGGCCACGTGGAATCGCTCTCTGGGAAATCGGCTCAGCGTGTTGCCCGTGAGCACCTCCGAGCGTCCGCCCATATACATCGGCGCGGTGTCGAAGTAGTTCACGCCGTGGGCGATGGCATAGTCCACAAGGCGGTCTACCTCATCCTGATTGTCGGGCAGGCGCATCATGCCGAAGCCCAGCAGCGAGATTTTCTCTCCGGAGCCGTGCTGCACGCGGTAGGTCATCTTGCTCTCAACGTCGTCGTTGGCGCTCCGTGGCTTGGCTGCCATAGCGCTCAGCGGCTCCATCGCCATCATGGCCAATGCCGACCCGGCCCCCAGTCCCAGCCTTTGGAGGAACTGACGGCGGTTCATGTCCGGTTTTCTTTCTTTCATGCTTTATTATTTAGCTTTAGGTTGGTAATAATCAACTACACATCTCCTCAACTCCCCAACTCCTTCACACAATATTTTGCGCAGAACGCCTCTCCCTCTTCCAGTCCCTCTTCGTAGAGTCGCTCCAGCTTTTCAGGGTCCCGGCAAACGCGGTCCACCTCCAGCGGCCGCTTCGGACGTATGGCGATGATGTCGCCCCAGTCCTCCATGCGCTCCACGAGCTCCAGCTGCCGGTTGTACACCTCGGTGCGATGGCTCAGTGCTACGCGCAGGCGCGGGTACTCTTTATACATAAACGCGGGCGGGCGCATGTCGGGTTCCTTCGAGCGGTAGCCCCTGTTGCGGGTGAGCACCACCACGTTCAGCGGGTGTCCCTGCTCTATGGCGCGCTCTATGGGTATGGAGTCTACGATGCCCCCGTCGAGCATGGGCTTGCCGTCCACCTGCGTCACCTGCGCCACGAAGGGCAGCGAGCTGCTGGCCTTCACGATGGCTATGAGCCTGCGGCGGTCTGTGCGCTCGGAGAGATACTCGGCGCGTCCCGTCAGACAGTTGGTCGTCACCATCTCAAACGTTCCCGGGTTGCGCTCGTAGGCCTCGTAGTCGAAGGGCAGTATCTCGTCGGGAAAGCGTTCGTAGAGCAGGTTCGGGTCGAAGATGCTGCCGTTCTTGATGAGGCTCTTCAGCGAGATGTAGCCATACTTGCGCAGCATGTCGATGTTGGAGTAGCGGGCCCGCCTCATCTGTCCGCTCATGTACGACAGTCCGTTGCAGGCGCCGGCCGACACGGCGACGACGTAGCGGAAATACTGCTCATGCTTCATCAGCGCGTCGAGCACGCCGCAGGTGAACACCCCGCGCATACCGCCGCCCTCGAGCACCAGTCCTGTATCTTTGCTCAGTCGCTCCATCGCTTTATCATTACAACGTGCAAAAATACGAAGAAATTGTGACACGCACAAACTTCTTTGAAAATAAAAGATGTTAAATGTCTGCGCCAACCAGTCGTCTGGAAGGGCTCAAAGTCTGAAAGTGCTGAAAGCATTCATTTTTAACACTTTTCCCTCGTAAGTTTGGAGAATAATTCTTACCTTTGCCACGATGTTTAAAAAGGAGATAGCAGCATACGAAGCCCTCAGGCAAGAGTATCAAGAGAAGGTTGCCGACAGGATGGGGCGGAGGCAGTGGATGGAGTACAACGAGATTCTGTTCTCTGCCCATTCCTGCGCCATCGAGGGCAACTCGTTTACCGTCGACGATACCCGTATCCTGCGTGAGCAAGGCATGGCCATGGTTCCCGTGGGCCGATCACTGCTGGAGTGTGCAGAGATGGCCGACCATTTCCGCGCCTTCGACTATATGACGAGCCATCTTGATGCTCCTTTCGACGAACAGCTGTTAAAAGAGGTGAACCGCCTGGTGACTGAACATACCCTGAGCTATCGCGCACCCGATGCCGTAGCCGGGGACTATACCACCGAGGACATGGCGGCCGGCGACACCATGTTTGGTGACCATGAGACGCTGATTGCCCGTGTGCCGCAACTGATGGCCTCTACGCAGAGAGCATTGGACGACGGGCACCACCCCATGACGGTTGCGGCCAAGTGGCATGGCTACTACGAATACCTGCACCCCTTCCGCGACGGCAATGGTCGCACAGGCCGTCTTCTCTCCAACTTCATCCTCCTGCGTGCCGGTCATCCGCTGCTTATCATCAGGACGGAAGAACGTGCAGCCTATATCGCTGCCCTGAAGCAGATACGCACCGAGGGCACCGACGACTATCTCGTAGCCTTCTTCTTCAAGACTGCCATAGAACGCATGAAGAGCGAAATGGCGCAGAAACGGAAGTCCTCTCTACCGATGATGTTCTTCTGAATAGGTGAATAATAGTTAAACTTTGCGGCACTCACGCAGTCTTTTCACTTTAATTCTCACCATACAAGTAAAGTCAAACCTCATAAAACGAAGAATGCTATGAAAAAGCTTTTATTACTTCTGACCGTCCTGACGGTTTCGTTCCCGGCCCTTGCCGAGGACAGTCAGCCGCAGGGCATTGAGCTGACCGACACAGAGCGGCAGCTGGTACGGAACAACAGCGACTTCGCCTTCAAGCTGTTCCGTAAGTACCGCGAGGCTCAAAGCATGACGACAAGCGGACAGGCACAGGAACCAGCCCCTAAGAGCGGCTCCTTCGTGGTCTCGCCACTAAGCATTACCTACGCCCTGGGCATGATGAACAACGGGGCTACGGGCGAGACGCAGCAGCAGATTAACAAGGTGCTGGGTGGTGAAGCCGGCTCGCCAGAGGTCATCAATGATTTCTGCCGAAAACTGATTGACGCCGCGAACACGCTTGACAAAAAGACAAAGGTGAAGATAGCCGACAACATCTACGTGAACCAGGCCAGCGGCTACCACCTGCTGCCCGACTTCGTGCAGCGGGCTGCCGACTTCTACGACGCCACGCCCGAGACACGCGACTTCTACGACGGTAAGACGCGCGACGTCATCAACCAATGGGCCTCAGACCACACCGAGGAGCTTATCAAGGAACCACTGAAAGAGGACGAGTTCGACCCCACGGTGATCAGCTATCTGCTTAACGCCCTCTACTTCAAGAGCGAGTGGACGACGCCGTTTGACATGATGCCTACGCAGAAGATGTATTTCGACGAAGAGAAGGCCACTGCCGACATGATGTTTCAACAGAGCCCTTACCAGTATGCCAGGAACGAAGCGTGCCAGAGCATCGAACTGCCATACGGCAACGGAGCCTTCCTGATGACCGTATTCCTGCCCAACAGGGGGAAGAGCATTGACGACGTCATAGACATCATGGGCTACGCAGAGGGTAATGACGAACAGGACAACTGGAACCCCATGACTTACGAGCTGTATCAAGTAAGCCTGGAGTTTCCGCGCTTCGAGACCGATACCGACCAGCGACTGGAGCAGATCATGGCCTCCCTGGGCATGCCACGTGCCTTTGACCCAAGTCTGGCACAGTTCGACAAGTTTGCCGTTAATGAGCAGCGACCCGACGAGCCCATCTACATTGACTTCATGAAGCAGGTGGCGAAAATAAAGGTCAACGAGAGCGGCACGGAGGCTGCTGCCGTCACCATCATCGGAGCAAAGGCAGGATCATCAACAGACTGGAAATACGCCGAGTTCATTGCCGACCGTCCCTTCCTATACGTCATCAGCGAGCGCTCTACGGGAACCATTCTCTTCATAGGCCAGTATACAGGCGAACCGCTGAAGAATGTTCGTAAGGACATCAGCCTTACGGCCGAAGAGAAACAACTGGTGGAGAGCAACAACGACTTTGCCTTCCGCCTCTTCCAGAAGGCCCGAGGCGAGGAGAGCAGCATCATGTCGCCCCTGAGCATCACCTACGCCCTGGGCATGCTCAACAACGGAGCTGCCGGACAGACACAAAAGGAGATTTGTGACGTGCTGGGCTTTGGCGATGCCGGAGCCGACGGCATCAACAATTTCTGCCGAAAGCTGCTTACCGAGGCTCCTGGCCTTGACGAGGAAACGACGGCCGAGATTGCCAACACCATCTATGTGAACAGCGGCAAGGGCTACGAGCTGCAGCAGGGTTTTGTGGACAAGGCCAACGAATACTACGACGCTCAGCCCCAGAGCCGCGACTTCTACGACGGCGAGACTTGGCAGGTCATCAACCAATGGGCCGACGACCACACTCACGGCATGATTCCCAAGATATTCGAGACCGAGGAATCGTTCAATCAGGATGCCGTCAGCTACCTGCTCAACGCCATCTACTTCAAGGGTGCCTGGGCCAGCAAGTTCAACAAGGACAACACCCGCGACGAGGCTTTCAACGGCGCCGAGACCGTCCCGATGATGCACCAGGAAGAGGAGTTCGCCTACACCGAGAACGACCTTTACCAGGCCGTCCGCCTGCCCTACGGCAACGGTGCCTACCAGATGACCGTGTTCCTGCCCCGCGAGGGCAAGACCATCGGCGAGGTGCTCAGCCAGATGAACGGAAAGAACTGGAGGGATAAGTATGCCGACACATACCTGGTAGACCTGAAGCTGCCGCGCCTGAAGACCGACACTGACCTTAACTTGGTGAAAATTATGAGCGAGCTGGGTATGCCTACGGCCTTCATCGGAGCAGCCGAGTTCCCCTACTTCGGCAATGGCGGTGATATAAGCATCAGCAACATGTTCCAGAAAGCCAAAATCGACCTTAACGAGGAGGGCACCGAGGCTGCCGCCGTCACCGGGATTGAGGTTGCAGCGAGTATGCCGATGACGGCCGACTTCCATGCCAACCGTCCTTTCTTCTACATCATCAGCGAATATAGTACTGGTGCCATCTTCTTCATGGGTCAGTTCGTGGGCGAAGGCAGCACTGCGAAGCCCTGCGACTCTAACGGCGACGGAAAGGTTGACGTAGCCGACATTGCCTACATCATCGACGTGATGGCCGGCGCCACCGTTCCCAGTGCCTCAGCACAGGGCAAAGCCGACGTGAACGGCGACGGAGTAACAGACGTGGCCGACATTTCCTCCGTCGTTTCAGCTATGGCTGGAGAATAAGTGCAGAGTATTGTAAGCTCTAATCTCCTCCCATGGGGAAGAGTCCGTAGAGCTTGGCATCGATCATGTCGGTGACCTTCTTGAAGTGCTCGGTGTTCTCACCGAACTTGCACGTGTCGCCGTCGATGATGATGAGCTGTCCCTTGTACGTAGAAATCCACTCCTCGTAGCGGCGGCTCAGACCCTCTAAATAGTCCAGACGCATGGTCTGCTCATAGTCGCGTCCGCGCTTCTGTATCTGCGCCACCAGCGTGGGTATGGAGGCGCGGATGTAAATCATGAGGTCGGGCAGACGGACGAGCGACATCATCAGGTCGAAGAGCTCGCTGTAGTTCTGGAAGTCGCGGTCGCTCATCATGCCCTGGCCGTGAAGGTTGGGCGCAAAGATGCAGGCATCCTCGAAGATGGTGCGGTCCTGGATGATGGTGTCCTCAGACTTCAGAATCTCCACCACCTCCTTGAAGCGCTTGCTTAGGAAATAGACCTGAAGATTGAACGACCAGCGCTTCATGTCGGCGTAGAAGTCGGCCAGGTAGGGGTTGTTGTCTACGGGTTCAAAGCGCGGCGTCCAACCGTAGCGGTGGGCCAGCATACGTGTGAGCGTGGTCTTGCCACAGCCAATGTTTCCTGCTACTGCGATGTGCATAATTTATGAGGGAAGTGAAAGGGAAGTGAAAGGGAAGTGAAAGGGGAGTGAAAGGGGAGTGAAAGGGACGATTGTTTTTGCTGCTTATTCCGGGAACAATCCAAACAGGGTTCGGTCGATGCGGTCGATTATCTTTGCCAAGTCCTTGGGGTTGTTCTTGAAGTCGAGCGGGTCTTTGTCGACAATCATCAGCCGGCCCTTGTAGCCGGCGATGAAGCGCTCATAGCGGCGGTTGAGGTTCTCAAGATACTCCAGCTGCATGGTCTGCTCGTAGTTGCGTCCCCGCAGCTGGATGTTGCCCACAAGATGGGGCACGGAGGCCCGCAGGTAGATGAGCAGGTCGGGCAGACGGACGACGGACATCATCTGGCGGAAGAGCTCCATGAAGGTCTCGTAGTCGCGGTCGGAGAGGTTGCCCATGTCGCGGTTGTTCTCCATGAACACGTAGACACCCTCGAAGATGCTGCGGTCCTGGATGACGGTGTGCTGGGCCTTCGAGATGTCGATGAGGTCGCGGAACCGCTCTTTCAGGAAGTAGACCTCCATGTTGAACGACCACCGCTGTATGTCGCGGTAGTAGTCCTCCAGATAGGGATTGGTGGCCACGGCCTCATAGCGCGGCTCCCACCCGTAGTGACGGGCCAGGAGCTGCGTGAGCGTGGACTTCCCACTGCCGATATTTCCTGCTATGGCGATATGCATTGCTTTGAATTAAATACAACCTCAGAGCCGACCTCAAGAGACCCTCCCAAGAGACCCTCCCCCAAGAGACCCTCCCAAGAGACCTTCCCCCAAGAGACCTCTCGTTTACTTAATGGCCTCTGCGGGTACTATCTGCACGCCGATGACGAAGTTGCTGGGGTCGAGGATGATGAGGGCGCCCAACTTGGACTTCTCAAACTCGACGGTGGCCGTGCAGGTCTTGCTGCCCGACAGCTCCTTCACCGTCCAGGGGCCGTGGCCCTTGTATTTTCCGGCTACCTCTTCCTTGCTCTTCAGTATGCCGTCGAGCTTCTCCTTGGTCAGGATGAGCTTCATCTGACGGGTGTGATACAGGTAGAGACTGTCGGTCTGATTGTTGACGACGAAGCCGAATACTTTCTCGGCCATCTGCTCCGGCGTGCCGGAGCGGTCCTGTGCCGACGCGGTCAGCGCGGCGCACAGTAGGAACGAAAGAATAACTTTTCTCATATTTTTCATCTTTCGCAAGCTCTGCTTGCAGGGTGCGAAACTTGCATTTCTTGATTGTAGTATTGGTCGAAATACTGGCGGAGCAAGGCTTTGTCGGCAATGATGTTGCGCAGCTCGGCCAGTCGTTTCTCGTTTTGCGAGCCCGGGATCCAGAGTCGTATGTAGCCGGTGGCGGAGTACTTGCTGTCTATGTGCTCGCGGAATCGCTGCCAGTGCTCCTCGCGGCTCTTCTCGGGATAGTTGGCCAGTCCGAACTGCACGGTGCGGCGGAATACCGTCTCGGGCGAGATGTCGCGGTCGGCCTCGGCCACAATCTTGCCGTATATGCTGCGCGGCGCCCTCGAGGCCGAGGCGCGGTGGTCCTCGACGGCCTCGCGCATGATACGCAGCTGCTCGTCGTTGAACCATCGCCTGAGCCGCCGGTCTTCGGCCAGTATGCGCCCGCCCGTGATGTGGTGTACGGCGCGAGGCCCCGACATGCCCAGGTCGTGATAGGCAGCAATGACATAGACCATGTCCACATCGGCACCGGTATGGGCGGCCAGCTCCAGCGAGCGGCGGATGACCCGCGTGACGTGCTCCAGGTTGTGGGCACGGTCGAACTGGGCATACTGAGGCAGAATCTGCGTCTCGATGAACTCCACCAAGTCAAGGCTTGCAATCGGGCTTTTCATATCTCCTGCAAAGTTATAGCTTTTTCCATTCACAGACAAAAGTTTTAATTTTTTTTCTCACAACAAAACATAAATTCCTGCCTTTCTCTTGGCCAGACGGACGAAAAGCACTACTTTTGCACGACCAAAAGACTTAACGACAAAATGAAAAGAATAGCCATCCAGGGCGAGATAGGGTCGTTTCACGACATCGCCGCCCACCAGTACTTCAAGGGCGAGCAGCTGCAACTGCTCTGCTGCCAGACATTCGAACAGGTCTACGACTGCATACGCCAGGACCCCACGGTGATAGGCATGGCCGCCATCGAGAACACCATCGCCGGCAGCCTGCTCCACAACTACGAGCTGCTGCGCGACTCGGGCACCACCGTCGTCGGCGAGCATAAACTGCACATCACACACTGCATCTGCTGTCTGCCCGACGACTCGTGGGAGACCATCAGCGAGGTACACTCCCACCCCGTGGCCCTCATGCAGACGCGCCACTACCTGGAGCGCCACCCGCAGCTGCGCATCGTCGAGGCCGACGACACCGCCGGCTCGGCAAAGATGATTGCCGAGGGACAGCACAAGGGGTGGGCCGCCATCTGCCACGCCGACGCGGCACGACTCTACGGGATGAAGGTGCTGGAAGACGGCATAGAGGACAACAAGCACATCTACACCCGCTTCCTCGTGTGCTCCACGCCGCAGAAGGCCGACATGCTGCGACCGCTGGTGGAGACCAACAAGTCGAGCATCGTCTTCTCCCTGCCCCACGAGGAGGGCAGCCTCTCGGCCGTGCTCGCCATTCTATCCTTCTAC
>CAMPCG010000044.1 GCA_946644025.1 uncultured Prevotellaceae bacterium
CGTGCTCGGACTGCTCTCGCGCTTCGTGGGAATGCTTACCGACAGCCGCTCCTTCCTCTCCTACCCCCGCCACGAGTACTTCCGCCGCATACTCTGCAACCTGCTGGGCAACGACGTGGAGCGCGGACTGCTGCCCGACGACCGCGAACTGCTCGGACGCATGGTGGAGGACATCTCCTACAACAACGCCCGCCGGTACTTTAAGTTCTACTAAAAGAAGGCCCCCCCTTCTGCCCCCGAGGGGGCTACAATAGTTCTGCAATTCAATGGAGAGTCTATTGTAGCCCCCTCGGGGGCAGAAGGGGGGGGCCTCTCCCCTAAAGTTTCTTCTCCATCTTGTACAATTTGAAACGGATGGAGCGCTTCGTCCCGATAATCTCGAAGCCGCTCTCCTCATAAAACTGGATGGCCCGTGAGCTTCTCACATAGACATCGAGCCTGACGCTCTTGCAGCCTTTCTCCCTGGCAAAGCGCTCCATGAAGAGCATATTGGCCTTGCCTATCCCCTGCCCCTCAAACTTTGGGTCTGTGGCTATCTTTCCCACAAACAGGCTGCCGTCGTCGCACTTCTGCATCTGGAACGTGCTGGTATACACGTCGCGCGAGGCATCCTTTGTGATGACGACGAACTTTGAAAGGCAGTCGCGTCGGATAGCGCTTCGGCTGTAAGGAGGAATCCAGTGGAAGAGGAAGTGCCTGGCCAGCATTACGCTGCATCGCAGCAGAATCCGGTAGACGGCGTTGATGAGTTCCTTATCCTCCGGCTTGACAAAGATGTACCGCTCCTGAAGAGTCATGTTCAGTTCGTATATATGTTCTCGTGTCTGAGAAGCGTCGATAGGGTCTTAAAGAATATCTTCACGTCCAGGGCAAAGCTCACATTGTTTGCATACCACGCATCCTTAAGCCTTTTCTCCCTGACAGAGGCATTGTTCCTGTAATAGGCCTGACAGTAGCCTGTCAGCCCGGGCACCACCTTGCACTTGTCTTTTTCGTCCTCTTCGTATGTGTCCACGCTCTCCCAGTCGCCGGGCCTGGGCCCGATAATGCTCATGTCGCCCTTGATGATGTTCAGTATCTGTGGTGTCTCGTCAAGACTGGTTTCACGTAGGAACTTCCCCACCCTGGTCACGCGCTGGTCGTCGGCCGAGTTATACGTTCCGCCGTCCTCATTCCGCCAGTCGGGAGCATCGACAATCATAGAGCGGAACTTGTACATTCCGAATTTCCTGAAATGCTTTCCCACCCTGGGCGACTTGTAGAACACCGGTCCGCCGTCGTCGAGCTTAATCGCAATAGCGACGGGGATAAAAATCAGCAGCAGGAAAGGCAGCGCAAACAACGACAACACCAAGTCGATTATTCGCTTGAAGAAATGCTCATACATCGTCCCTACTACTCCCGAATAATTTCATTGTCGATTCTGGCCTTGGCTTTCTCTGCCTTCCTGATGGCCTCTTCGGCATCTTTCCCCTTGGCCACCACATATCCGCAGCCGTCGAGATTGGTGTGATACTCGTTGATGACCGTTCCTACGCTCAGATGCTGCTCAATCTCCACATCATTCTCCTCGGCAATCTTCTTGAAATCGGGCAGGGCGGCCACCTTTCCCGGCGTCAGTGCAAGTAGCTTCGAGGCTACAGGTACTGCTGGCTGCTTCGGGCTGAAATCGGCAGGGTCGCCCACGGCTGTACGAATCATGTTGGCCATGTAGTCGATGCCGGCTCCGTAACTGATGATATGCGAGCCGATGAGATTCCCGCCCATACGTGCCCCGACATCCACAATGTGCACGTCGTTGCCCTTCCCTATAATCAAGTCCATATTCACCGAGCCGTGGTTCACATTCAGTGCAGCGAGGGCTTTGCAAGTCAAGTCTTTCAGCTTTCTCTCCATCTCCTCCGACAGTCCGGAGGGCATGGCGTGGCCCAGCTCTGCATAGTAGGGCGGCTTCGTCATTTCCTTCCGCATGATGCCCAGCACGTGGGCCTCGCCATTATAGACAAACGACTCCACGCCATACTCCTTTCCCTCAATGAAAGGTACGACAAAGGCTCTATGGGAAACGCTTTTGTCCAGGGCGTACTTGCAAGCCTGGGCAAAGTCGGCTGCGCTGTCAACTCTCGAGACGCCACGGCTGCCTGAGCCGTCGATGGGCTTTGTCATGACGGGGAACTTGAGTTCCTTCAATACCTCGGGTATCTGTTCCGGCGAGGAGATTTCGTATGAACACCTGGTGTCGTCGACACAGGCCGCCGACAGGCACCTGCGCACGGCGGCCTTGTCCCTGACGAGTTTGGCCGACTGGTAGTTGATTCCGGGCAGTCCCAGCTCGGTGGCAATACGGCTCATGGTCACGACGCCAAAGTCTGTCGCGGCCGTCAACACCCCGTCAATATGTTTCTCTCGTGCATAGTTCAGGCAGCCCTCTTCATCCACGATGTTAATCACGGCATATTCACTGGCATACTGAAAGCCGACCGCATGAGGGTCGACATCAAGCACAAGCACGTAGTAGCCCAGTTCTCTTGCCTTCTTTATTACGTATGTCTGAAGGAAACCACCTCCAAGCAATAACAGCTTCTTCATTTTCGGCCGCAAAGTTACTAACTTTTTTCCTTATACGCCTAAGTTTTTCCCAAAATCTTTATAGATTATGAGTTTTTATAGATAAAGTTTGGCTGAGAAAGGGGAAAATAGTACCTTTGCAGCCAACATAATGCCAGCCAATAATAACCGCATCGCCAAGAACACGCTGTTCCTGTACGTCAGGATGCTCTTCGTGTTGCTCGTGAGTCTTTACACCTCCCGGGTGGTGCTGAACGTGCTGGGCGTGGCAGACTATGGTGTGTACAATGTGGTGGCGGGCTTCGTCTCCCTGTTTTCGTTTCTTAACGCCACGCTGTCGTCGAGCACGCAGCGTTTCTACAACTTCGAGGGCGGGCGCGAGGGCGACGCCGGCTTCACGCGGGTATTCTCCATTGCGCTGAGGGTACACCTGATACTGGTCGCCGTCATCTTCCTGGCTCTCGAAACGTTTGGAACGTGGTACATCGGCCACGTGATGGTCTTGCCCCCCGGCAGGGTCGAGACGGCCCACTACCTGTTTCAGTTCTCGGTCGTCTCCATGTCGCTGGTCATCGCCAAGATTCCCTTCAGCGCCGCCATCCTGGCCAAGGAGCGCATGGGCTTCTATGCCGTCGCCAACATTCTGGAAGTGGCCCTCCGGCTGGCCGTCGTGCTGATGCTTCCCTACCTCGACTTCAACAAGCTGCTCGTCTACGGCGTCATGCAGCTGGGGGTCACGCTGACCGACTTCCTGCTGAACGTTGTCTACGCGAAGCGCCACTTCCCCTTCCTGCGGCTGTCAAGGCATACCGACGGCCACCTGTTCCGCGAGCTGTTGGACTTTTCGGGCTGGAACCTTCTGGGCACCGTCGTCTTCATGCTCAAGGACCAGGGCATCAACCTCCTGCTGAACCTTTTCTTCGGAACCATCGTCAATGCCGCCCGTGGCGTTGCCTACCAGGTGTTTTCCGCCATCACGGGGTTCTCTTCCAACGTGGTCAAGGCCTTCACGCCCCAGATGGTCTCTTCCTACGCCACGGGCAACAGCCACCGCGCCTACAGCCTGTTCAAGACGCAGTCGAAGATATGCTACTGCCTGCTGATGATGATTATCACGCCCGTCGCCCTCGAGATTGACCTGGTGCTGCGCCTGTGGCTGGGCGACGCCGTCCCTGCGGGTGCCAACATCTTTACCGTCCTGGTGCTGGCCGACGCCATGATTGGGTCTCTCAACACGCCCGTGACGCAGATGGTTTTCGCCACGGGCAACATACGCCGATACCAGGTGTTCACCTCCACCGTCAACATTTTCCTGCTGCCCGTCTGCTGGCTGTTCCTCAGGTCGGGCTTCCCGGCGTGGAGCGTCTTCGTCGTCGCCATCGGCTTCTCCATTGTCAATCAGGCCGTGGCCCTGGTGGCCATGCACCGGGTGTTTGCCTACAGCTATGGCGACTACGCCCGCCAGATACTCTTCCCCTGCCTGTCTATGACGCTGCTCGTGCCCATTGCGCCCGGCGTCGTCACCCTCGTCATGCCCGACTCCTTCCTGCGCATCGTCCTGGTGAGCATGGCCAGCGTCGCCGCCACCGCCGCGCTGCTCTACGCCGCCTTCCTCACAAGCGATGAAAGGAGTCTGGTGAACCACTACGCAAGAACCATCCTGAAGAAAGTATGAGTCCCAAGTTATCGGTCATAGTCCCCGTCTACGGGGTTGAGAAGTACATCGAGCGATGCGCCAGGAGCCTGTTCGACCAGACCCTGGACCACGTTGAGTACATCTTTGTGGACGACTGCACGCCCGACCGGTCGATGGAGCTGCTGCAGGGCGTCATCGACAGTCACCGCGACCGCTTCGCCGCCCTCTCCTGGTCGGTGGTCATCGAGCGTATGCCGCACAACAGCGGCCAAGCCGCCGTGCGCCGCCACGCTCTGCAGCTGGCCACGGGCGAGTACGTCATCCACTGCGACAGCGACGACTGGGTGGAGCGCGACATGTTCCGTCTGATGTACGAGAAGGCCCAAGGGGAGGAGGCCGACATCGTGGTCTGCGACTACCGCGTGTCCGACGGCGAGCACGTCATCCGCTCCATGCGCGGCTGCCCTGACGCTCAGTTGCCCGACCTCAAGCGGCGCTTCATCGGCGACCTCCTGTGCCAGCGCTACGCCTGGTCCGTGTGGAACAAGCTGTTCAGGCGCACGGCCTGCTATGGCGACCACTTCACTTATCCGAAGGAGCCCATGGGCGAAGACCTGGTCATCGTCGTGCAGTGTCTGCTGAACGGCGGCAAGATGGTCTACCTGCCCCAGACGCTCTACAACTATTTCTACAACCCGCAGTCCATCAGCCACGCAGACAGCGAAGACAAGCTCATGGCCAACTACCGGCAGTTCAAGACCAACGCCGACACCGTCATGGCCCTGTTCAGTCAGCGGGGCCTCGACGCCGACTATGCCGAGGGGCTCTTCCTGCTGAAGTGGTACGCCAAGAAGGGGCTGTGGGCCCTGCCCTACGACCGCCGGCGCCGCACGATGTGGCTGGAGGCCTACAGCGAAATCAACAGCCGCGTGCTCTTCTGCAAGAACATCAGCATGAGGGAGAAGGTCAAGTTCCTGCTCGCGCTGGCCGGCCTCTTCCCACCCCGTAAGCAGCCGGGCAGCCAATAGCACGAAATATTTTTACAACAGCCCCTCCATAACTTCAATATTTTGAACGGAGACGTCCCGTCGTCGCGTAGAAGCGAGTTTTGAGCCCGCAATAGGCCGCCTCAGACTTTGGACGGCTCAAACGATGGGTTTGCTTACGGCAAACGGTGGGTTTGCCGTAAGCAAACCCATAGTCCGGACGGCTCAAGCAACGCGGCTGTGACGATGTGACCTGACGAGCCGACGGATAGGAACAAGCTCATTTCCAGCCACTTCCGAAAAACAGACACGAGCAGTCGCAGCACTTTCGGGCGACGGTGAAAAAGCAAAAAATCCCGTTCCAGAGGCAGAGAAACACCGAAAAAGGCATTACGCGGGGAAAAATCCTGCACAAATCAATAAGTTTGTGCAGCTTTAGAGGGGCTAAAACTGCACAAAATCCAAGGTTTGTGCACAGCGTCAGACCTGGAAGCCGACTTTTCCAGAGCCGTTTTTCTGTCATTTTTCTTTACACCGGCGGCTTGTCTAACCTATCGCTTCCCCACCCTTTCAGCGATTGACCTATATGGCTTAACACCGCTTTTTATAGTTTATTATAGGGCTACACTTGGTCATTACGCCGAAAATTAGTACCTTTGCAGCGCACAAGTAGGAGGCGACGTGTCTCACGTCGCAATACAGCACATTGTTGCGACGTGAGACACGTCGCCTCCTACTGCAAAGCAGAGTAATATTTAGTCTTTAACACAACGCAACGATGAAACGAACCCTGAGGGCCAAGCTGCTCACGCTCTGCCTGCTGCTGGCAGGCTCGCTACTGACGGCTCCCGTCGCCACAGCCCAAGGCCAGTACAGCGGGAGCAACGTCCTGCAGAAACCCGACCTGAAGATACTGCACCTGGGCAACAGCTTCACCTTCGACGCCCAGTCCTACCTCATGTTCCTGCTCAACAGCAACCAGGCCGACGTGAGCGATATGTGCATCTACCGCTTCATGCGGTCGGCGGCCTCGTTCAAGCAGTGGTACGACATCTACCACGACCTCGACCAGGCCACGGGCTACGAGCTGGAGAAGATTTGCGGCGGGCTCGACGCCAACGTCACGCCGGGCAAAGGCGAGAAGGGCGACGGCTCGCTGCTGCGCCAGGCGCTGAACCAGGAGCAGTGGGACGTCATCTTCATCCAGCCGTCGAGCAACTGGTCGCCCTACTACGACGAGTGGCGCGGCCACGGCGACGGCGGCTACCTCGACGAGCTGCTCGCCCTGCTCAAGGAGCGGCAGCCACAGGCCGTCATAGGCATGGTGCTGCCCCACAGTAGCTCCAGCAACTATGCCGGCAACGCCGAACACTCCTCGCTGGAGCGCTGGCGGCTCACGGCGCAGTCGGTGAAGCGATTCACGAGCGACTACGGCATAGACCTCGTCGTGCCCTACGGAACGGCGGTGCAGAACCTGAGGGCCAGCTCGCTGAACAACGACATGGACCTTACCTGCGACGGGCTACACTGCGAGTTGGTGCTCGCCCGATACACCGCCTCGTGCTGCTACTACGAGGCCGTCATAGCCCCCAGGACGGGCGTCTCGGTGGAGGGCGACAAGACCAGGATACCCACCAGCTGGTTCACGTCGACCACGAAGATGATATCCGTAGACGACCAGACGGCACCCATAGCCCAGAAGGCCGTCATGATGGCCATGAGAGACTGGTACACCTGCTATAACCCCGAGGACGACACCCTGCAGGCCAGCGCCAAGCAGCGCGGCGACGTGAACGGCGACGGGACGACAGACGTGGCCGACATTGCCGCCGTGGTCGACATCATGTCGGCCGCCGCAGCCACCATTCCCGATGCGTCAGCATCGGGTCCCGCCGACGTCAACGGCGACGGAGCCATAGACGTGGCCGACATTGCCGCCATCATCGACGAAATGGCCAAGAGCGAATGAGGATATTAGGCAGTAGGTCCTTGTGACCGACTGGAAAAAGACACGCATGACGATACTCTATCTCCCAGCATACTTCTACCCCGAAAAGGCTGCAAGCGACTATCTGAGCAAGGACCGCAACCAGGCCTTCGCACAGGCCGGCATGAAGACCGTGGCCTACGCGCCGACACCCTGCCGGGGCATCAGCAACGAAGAGCGGCGACAATACTGCACCAAAGAGCGGCGCACGGAGACGATGTACGACGGAAACCTGACCGTACACCGCTTCCCGATGTTTGCCGAAGGCAGCAGCAACGTCATGCGCGCACTGAGATACACGCTCTGCTGGTTCGTGCAACTCATCTACGGACTCAGGACCAAGCACGCAGACTGCATCTTCCTGGCCAGCACGCCGCCCATACAGGGACTGCTCGGAGCGGTGCTCAGCAGGTGCAAGGGGGTGCCCTTCGTCTACTGCCTGCAGGACATCTTCCCCGACTCGCTCGTCAGCACGGGCATCGCCAGAAAAGGCGGACTGGCCTGGAAGGTGGGACGAATGATAGAGAACGCCACCTACCGCAGGGCCGACAAGATTATCGTCATCAGCGAGGACTTCCGCCGCAACATCATGGACAAGGGAGTGCCCGGGGAGAAGATAGAGGTGGTCTACAACTGGCTCGACGACAACGTGATGCACGACATTCCGCGCAGCCAGAACGTGCTCGTGAAACGATACGGACTGGACCCGGAGAAGTTCTACATTACCTACTGCGGAAACATCGGGCTGACACAGAACCTGGAAATGCTGCTCGACGTGGCTCACTCGCTCAGAGAGACCACCGACATACAGTTCGTGCTCATAGGCAACGGCTCGTACCGGCAGCAGCTGGAGCAGATGGTAGAGGCACAGCAGGCCGGAAACGTCACGCTGCTGCCCTTCCAGCCCTACGAGGACATTGCACACGTCTTCTCGCTGGGCGACGCCAGCCTCGTCATCTCCAAGCCCGGGACGGGGGCCAGCTCGGTGCCGTCGAAAACGTGGAACATCATGGCCGCGGCGAAACCAGTGCTGGCCAGCTTCGACGAGGGAGAGCTGCACAGCATCATCGAACGCAACAACTGCGGACTCTTCATTCCCGCCGGCGACAAGGAAGCACTGCGCACAGCCATACTGAGACTGTACAACGACCGGCAACTTGCCCTCGAAATGGGACGCAACGCCCGGCAGTACGTCAGGCAGAACCTCACCAAAGAGGTGGGCACGAAGCGATACGTCGACATCATAAAGACAATCATAACAAATAAATAAAAACATGTCAATAGAAGAATTCATACCCATACTGGCCACCATGATGGAGGCCGACGCAGCCGATATTCAGCCCGACACGGAGTATCAGGAACTGGACGAGTGGTCGTCGGTGACGGCCATGACCCTCATCGCCTTTGCCAAGACGCAGTTCGGAAAGACCGTCACCGGACAGGCCATACGCCACGCAAAGACCGTAGAGGAACTGTTCACCTTGATAACAGAATAACTCCCATACACTCCAGAAATGTACATAAAAGCCATATCCTACTATCTGCCTGAGCGCGTCGTGACCAACGAGGAGCTCCTCAGCGAGTTCCCCGAGTGGAGCGTGGACAAGGTGGCCAAGAAGGTGGGCGTCTACTCGCGCCACCTGGCTGCCCCCGACGAGACCGCCGGCGACATGGCCGAGAAAGCCGCCCGACGACTGTTCGACGAGTACGGCGTAAGCCCCAGCGACATCGACTTCCTCCTGCTCTGCACACAGAGCCCCGACTACCGGCTGCCCTCAACGGCCTGCCTGCTGCAGCACCGACTGGGGCTGCCCGTCACGGCCGGCGCGCTGGACTACGACCTTGCCTGCTCGGGCTGCATCTACGGCCTGGCACTGGCCAAGGGACTCATCGCAGCTGGCATCGCACACAACGTGCTACTGCTCACCGCCGAGACCTACAACAAGTATATCCACCCCTCGGACAAGAGCAACCGCACCATCTTCGGCGACGGCGCAGCTGCCTGCCTCATCGCGGCAAAGGGTGACGTCTCTTTCACTACCCCTTCACTACCCCTTCACTCCCCCTTCACTCCCCTTTCAATAGAAATCGGACAGTTCGCCCTGGGCACCGACGGCAGCGGCTACGACAACCTCATCGTGAAGACCGGCGGAGCACGACAGCCCGCACCGACAGGCATCGTCAGCGAGGACGCCGAGGGCCACACCTGGCACGACGACCACCTCTACATGAACGGCAGCGCCATCTTCAACTTCACCCTCGACGCCGTGCCTGCCATGATGAAGCGCGTGCTCAAGGCCAACGACATGACCAAGGACCAGGTGGACTACTACGTCTTCCACCAGGCCAACAAGTTCATGCTCGACACCCTGCGGCTGGTATGCCAGCTGCCCAAGGACAAGTTCTACGTCGACCTCTCGACGACGGGCAACACCGTCTCCTCGAGCGTGCTCATCGCCCTGCGCGACTGCCTCGACCGACAGCTCATCGGCCCCGGCAGCAACGTCATGGTCGCAGGATTCGGCACAGGCCTCTCCCTCGGTGGCACCATCCTGCATCTCTGACAAGGAAGAAGCCACCGCGGTCGAAATCCGCCGGGGGCGAAATCCGCCGCGTCGCCGCGTAATCTGCCGCGTGTCGAAATATCGTTATATCGATATATCGTAATATCGTTATATCGTAATATCGTTATATCGAAATATCGTTATATCGCAATATCGTTATATCGCAATATCGTAATATCGTAATATCGTTAAAAGGTGCTGTTCAATAGTTTCGCGTTCCTCCTATTCTTCCCCGTGGTCTGCGCCGTCTACTTCGCGTTGCCCACGCTGCGTCTTCGCAACCTGTTCCTGCTCGTTGCCAGCTACTATTTCTACATGAGCTGGGAGCCCACCTACGCCCTCCTGCTCCTCGCCAGCACCGTCATCACCTACGCCGCAGCAAGAGTCATAGACCGCCAGAATACGGCCGAAGGTGTCCCGTCTCTTACCGGGGATTTGCAAGTTGGAGGGGATTTGCAATCCCCGCAGGCTGGAGGGGATTTGCAATCCCCGCAAGTTGGAGGGGATTTGCAATCCCCGCCCCCCTTCCCCCGCCGCAAAGCCATCCTTGTCTCGGCCATCGTCGTCAACCTGCTCATCCTCTTCTTCTTCAAGTACTTCAACTTCGCCGCCGAGAACGTTGTCGCGCTGATGTCGTGGCTGGGTGTCCGTATGCACGTGCCCGAGCTGAAGGTGCTGCTGCCCGTGGGCATCTCGTTCTACATCTTCCAGGCCCTGGGCTACCTCATCGACGTCTACCGGGGCGACACCCGCGCCGAGCGCCACTTCCCCACCTACGCCCTCTTCGTCTCCTTCTTCCCGCAGCTCGTGGCCGGACCCATAGAGCGCAGCACGCACCTGCTGCCACAGTTCCACAAGCAGCACACCTTCGACGCCGACAAGGCCATCAGCGGCCTGAACCTCATGCTTTGGGGATTCTTCCTCAAGCTCGTCCTGGCCGACCGATGCGCCATCTACGTAGACACCATCTACAACAACATGGCCCACCACAACGGCGCCAGCATACTCCTGGCCTCATGCCTATACTGCTTCCAGGTCTACGGCGACTTTGCCGGCTACAGCTACATCGCCATTGGCAGCGCCCGCGTCATGGGATTCAGCCTGATGGACAACTTCCGCCACCCCTACTTCTACTCCACCAGCGTGCAGGACTTCTGGAAGCGTAACCACATCTCGCTCACCACCTGGTTCATGGACTATCTCTACTACCCCATGGTGGGCAGCTCGACAAGCATGGCGTGGTGGTGCTTCTCCATCTTCTTCACCTTCTTCGTCTCGGGCTTCTGGCACGGCGCGGCCTGGACCTACGTCGTCTCGTTCTCCATCTTCGGCCTCTACCTCGTGGGCTGTATGCTGAAGGACAAGCCGCAGCGACGCTTCGAGAAGCGCCACGGGCTGAAGAAGAAGACATGGTGGCTGGTCGTGAACCGCGTAGCCACCTATTTCCTCGTGATGTATGCGCTCACCTTCTTCCGCGCCACGAGCATTGCCGACGGCTGGACGGCCACCGTGCGCATGTTCACCGACCTCCTGCACGTGCCCTTCCTCGAGGGCGTCACCCACCTGGCCTACGTCGCCTTCGCCCTCCTCGTGGTCTTCGCCGTGGAGTATTGCTCGGAGAACAAGAAGTTTCCTTCAACGGTCAATGTAAAATGGTATTCGGCCAGTAGCATTGCACTCCTCACCGCCATCATCACCCTCGGTGTCTTCACCGGCGGACAGTTCATCTACTTCCAGTTCTAAGCCCATAGTTTGGACGGCTCAAAGCCTGGGCACGATTCCTGACATCCGACGCTGACGCGCCGGGAACAGGGGCCGGCCGGCACTTTTTTTTTCGTTTTTTGTCTTTTAGGGGTAGGGAAAACGGAGGCTTAGGGGTATTATAAATAAAGAACAGCACAATAATGAGAAGCGAAACGGATTTGAAAACGCTCTTCATGGAGCACTACGATGGGATGTACACCCTGGCACGCGTCCTGCTTCACGACGACGAGGAGAGCCGCGACGTGGTGAGCGACGTGTTTGCCGACATCGCCTCGGGTGGCGTCATCGTGCAGCCGGAGCGGGCACGTAGCTTCCTGCTGGCCTGTGTACGCAACAAGTGCCTGAAGCGTATCCGCGCCATGCAGGTGCGCCAGCGTGCCAGCCGACTGCTGCAACTGGACGACACGGTGGAGATGATGCCGCTTGAGATGCAGACCGACCGCCTGCAGCAGGTGCTCGACTTCACCGAGCGGGAGCTGACGCCGCAGACCCTCCGCGTGTTCAGCCTGCGCTATCGGCAGCAGAAGAAATACGCCGAGATTGCTGCCACACTGAGCATCAGCGAAGCCGCCGTCTACAAGCATCTGGCCCAGGCACTCAGCAAAATCAAGAACCATTTTAACCCCTAAGACAATCATGGACAAGACAGAAAGACTTCTACAGTTGACAGCACACCCCGAACTGTGCAGCGACGAGGAACTTCAGCAGCTGCTCGCCGACGACGAGTGCCGCTCGCTCTACGAGGCCATGCGCCTCAGTGCCGACGCCTCTGCTATGGAGGACGCCAAGGCCCGCCTGGCCGACGGTCTGAAGGAGAAGGAGTGGGAGCGCTTCGTGATGAGAAATGAGAAACCAGAGCCGGGAAAGGCCCTCAAACCACGCAGCCTGACGAGGACCATCCCCTTCAAGATTGCGGCCTCTATCGTCGGCGTGCTCATGCTCGGTGGCATTGCCTACGCCACCATCAGCAGCCTCACTTCCAGCCCCTCTTCCAACGAGACAGAGCTGACCACCGCCCCATCGGCCGAAGGTCGGGAGCAGAAGAACCCCTCTGCCGACGGGGAGGAGACGAAGACGGGCGAAGGGGCCTTCTATACCTTCTCGAACGTCACGCTCGACACGATTGCCCGGGAGCTGGCGGCCTACTATCACGTAGAGGCGGTCATCAGCGACAAGAAGGCCCACAACGTGCGCCTTTACTACAAGTGGAACCAACAGGAGATGCTCGAGACCGTCGTAGCCGACCTGAACCACTTCGACCACGTGAACCTCACTCTGGAAGCTGACCAACTAATCGTGAAGTAAAGCCATGAAGAAACTGTATCTCCTGCTATTGCTGTGCGCTGTTGCCGGTATGGCCAGAGCCCAGAGCCTCACCCGCAGCTATCACGACCAGTCGCTGTCGGCCGTGCTGGAAGACCTCAACGAGGCCGTCGCAGGGCAGTATGACATCGCTTTCGTGTACAATGACTTAGAGGACTTTACCGTGACGTGCTCGGTAGAGAATCAGCCCATCGACGAGGCCCTGCGCACGGTGGTGGGCTTCTACCCCGTCCGCATCACCCGCGAGGGGAAGAAGTTCTTCGTGGAATGCATCCACAAGGCCGACCGCCACCTGACGGGCACCGTCGTCGATGCTGCCGACGGACAGCCCGTAGCCTTTGCCAACGTCTCCGTGCTCAACCCCTCGGACTCCACCGTGCTCAGCGGAGGTGTCACCAACGAGGCAGGGCAGTTCGTCGTGCCCTTCGACCGCAACAAAGTCCTTGCTCGCATCACCTTCGTAGGCTACAAGACGGTGCTCCAGCTGACCAACGACGAGGACCTCGGCACCATACTCAAGAGGTTTGGGACATACGTTCCCGGACA
>CAMPCG010000045.1 GCA_946644025.1 uncultured Prevotellaceae bacterium
ACTCCCCTTTCACTCCCCTTTCACTCCCCCTTCACTTCCCTTTCACTCCCCTAAATCTTTCACTCCCCTTTACTCTTCACTTCCCTGCCATGATGGTGATGACCGACGAAATGTCGGCCACGTCTACGGAGCCGTCGCCGTTCACGTCGGCGGCTTTATACGTTGCCGTGCCTGCCATCTGGCTTATGATGGCCGATATGTCGGCCACGTCTACGCTGCCGTCGTTGTTTACGTCGCCCTTCTTGCCCTCGTCGGCGGGAATCTCGTCGAGGCTGGGCACGTTCTTCCACGGGCCTTCGAAGGGGATAAAAGCCAGGTTGGCAGTGGTCGTCTCCTGCAGCTCGGCTATCTTGTCCACGTTCTTTTCCGCCAGAGGAAGGTAGATGTGCTCCCCCTCGCTTATGTCGCAGTATTGGTAGTTGTCGGCGGCGTAGGTCTCGTCGCGCTCAAAGCCCACTCGGCCCGGCTTGTTGATAAACTTGTAGATCCGTCGGTTCTTCTTGTATGCCTGTCCCGGTTCGGCTTGCCAGCTCACTGACGTGGTGAAGATTTTTCCCGTCGCTTCGGCGTCGGTCAGCGTCAGGGTGTAGGTGCCCGGCCTGGCCACGAGCAACAGGCCCGAGCTGCTGTTGGTGCTGCTTGCCACGACCACCGTGTCCAGCCTGAACTTGGTGAAGGAGAGGCCAGAGGTGCTGGAGCCGAACATGCTGCACACGAGGACGTTGCCGGGGCCGGTGAAGTTGCGGCTGGGCTTGATGGGCAGGTAGCCCGTCTCGGGAACGACGACGGTGGTGTCCTGAGTGGCGGTTTGGGCGAAGCCTGACGTGAGGCTGCCGGCAATGAGCGATAGACAAAGTAGTGTGCGTTTCATTGTGTTATTCGTTTTTTTAATTGTACATTCCAAGAGTCAGTCCCACCGTCTTGCGGTCCATGGAGTGCTGGGCGGTGATGAGGTCGCCGTAGGCCTTGGCGTAGAAGGTGGCGCGATAGCCCTTCACCTTCAGGTGGAACAGGTATTTCGCCGATAGCTGGGCGCGGAAGTAGTTGGCGTCGTAGTAGCACATATCGGGCAGCAGCACCTGGCGTGCCACGTCGGTGGTGGCGTCGGCCAGCGCGAGGTCGGCCTTCGTGGCGTGGCTGTAGGTGGCCGAGGCGTCGAGCCACAGCCGGCCCTTCAGCAGTCCGTAGCCGCCCTCCAGCGTGAGGTTCAGCCGCTGGTGCTTCAGCTTGGAGGAGGGCAGCAGGTGCTCGTTGGACGAGCCTGACAGGCTGGCCTGGAGGCCGACATAGCCGGTGATGGTGGGGGCGGGGGCTGCAACGCTGTTGCAGCACAGCCGACTGAGGCGGTAGTGGAGCAAGGCGTCGAAGGTGGTCAGCTGCTGGCGCTTGCGGTAGGTAATCTGGGTCTCGTAGCGGTAGGAGGTGAAGCCCGTCTCGGGGTCTTTCTCCTGCACGAGCTGCTGGCGGTACTCGTCGGCATAGCCCTGCTGCCAGTCGGCCTCGACGTCGACGCTGTGCAGCAGTCGGCCCGTGCCGAAACGGTTGTGCGACGCGGCCTTGTAGTTATAGGCGATGTAGCGTCCGGGCGAGAATTTGTACTGCCCCCAGACGTCCTCGGCACCACGGCTGATGCCCACGGTGTTGAGGCTCTTCCCGCCGATGGCGTAGCTCAGCTCTGCGCCGAACTGGTGGTTCACCCACTCGCGCTGGTAGCCGCTGTAGCCGCCCACGGTGCCGACGGCCTCGCCCAGACCGTACATCTGGTAATAGGCCAGGTTGGGGTCCTGCTGCACGGTGGTCATGTTGGGAATCTTCTCCTTGCGGCGGCGGTAGTGGCCGCTCAGGCCCACGGTGTTGCTGCCGAAGACGAAGGCCACGGCCGGCGTAATCTTGTAGTCGAGCAGCTCTGAGCGTGAGCGCGGGTCGCGCAGACGACTCAGGTCGGCCACCTTGTAGTCCAGGCGTGCGCCGAGCGTCAGCTCGCGGTCCAGGCGTTCGCCTGCCAGGGGGATGGCGATGGTGGAGAGTGCCGCCGAGAGGTCGAACTGCTGGCGGTCGTACTTGCCGCGCACGCTGCTGCCGGCGTAGAAGGGGTTGGCGTCGTAGGGGCGCATCACGTCGGCCCATGCGCGGTCCTTCGTGCGGTCCATGTCGAAGCGGAAGTGGCCGTAGCCCACGAAGTATCGGCCTATCTTCTGGTAGCGCTCCGTCTCGAAGGCCAGCTGGTTGCGCTGTCCGCCCTCCTGCACACGGCGGTAGTCGCCCGAGCGGTGCTCCAGGGCAAACTCGGCATAGCCGCGGTTCGCGCTGTTGTCAAGGCCCAGCCCGGCGGCGTTGTCCGTCAGCCGCCACAGCTGGGTAGCGTCTTGGTAGCGGTAGAGCCCCTCGCTCTGGGCCTGTGCAGCCAGGGGAACTATAGAGGCTATAGAGACTATAGAAACTATAGATACTATAGAGACTATAGGCGCTACAGGCGTAAAGATTCTCTTACAGGTCATACTCTCTCGGTTTTATCTTGGTGGATGTCTGGAAGTCGTTGCTCGAGTTGTTGGTGTCCATCAGTATGGGGTGTTGCGAGTGGGTGGCCGGGCCTTTGGCGGTGCGTCGGTAGACCACCTCGCCGTTCCATCCCGAGACGGCGTTGATGACGGTATAGCCCGCGTCGATGTCGTCGTAGAGGCGCTTCGTGCCCACGTCGACGGCGGGCGTCTTGTTGGTCAGGCGCAGACACTCCACGCCGTCAGTGATGTGGCGCTTGGGGCAGAGCAGCCACTGGCTGCCCGAGGTCTTGCCGTAGGAGTAGGTCTTGGGCCAGGCGGCCACGTCGTCGTCGGTGCGGAAGATGACCACGCCGCAGGGGCCGCTCTGCACCAGGTTCATGTTTGACACGGCGGCGTACATCGAGTAGATGAGCTCCAGGGCCGGCGTGTCGGGGTTGTTCTGCATCCTGCCGCTGGCGTCCTTGGCCTCGAAGTCAGCGTCGAGCAGGTTGCTCTCCAGCGTGTCGTTGGGTGTGTGGTCGATGGCGCTGTTCACCAGGAGCACGGTGCCGCCCGGGGCCACGGGGTGGGGCCCGTCGGCGGGTATGCGGAACACTTGCTTGAGCAGCACCACCGAGTCCTGGTAGTCACGGTGCAGGTTGTCCAGCGTGTAGGCCTGGGTGCTCTCAGACTCTACAAGGCCGAGGTAGAGTCCGCCAACGTCGACTGTGTCGTCGCTCTGGTTGTAGAGCTCCACGTATTTGCCGGCCATGTAGGTGCGGTTGTTCAGGTCTTTGGAACCGGCGTAGAATATTTTGCCGATGATGATGTCGCGGTCGATGCTCAGGCCCGTGGGCAGGGTGATGGTCTCGTCAGTGGTGATGAGCCGCTGGTTGAGCGAGCCGCTGACGGTGGCCCCGCTGATGACCTGCGGGTCGCCGGTCAGGGTGTGGTACTCCTCGGCGGTGATTTTCCACGAGCAGGAGATGTCGTAGACGTCGGGCGTGAGGCCCTCGAACGTGGCGATGCCCGCGTCGTCGGTCTGGGCGGTGAAGCGCTGGCCGGCAAACTGAAGGGTGACGTCGTGGCCGCCGAGACCACCGGCGGAGGTGAACTCGGGGGGCAGCGACAGCTGCACGCGGGTGGAGACGGCGCGGGTGGAGTCGTCGAAGTCGACGCAGGAGAAGAGCAGGACTGCGGCAATGCCGCAGTGTACGAGACAGCGGGAGAATTTCAGCATGACGGTATTAAGGCTTTTTTGAGATTTCGGCATGGCGGCATCAGAGATTGAGCGACAGCTCGGCGCCGAACTGGAAGGTGCCGGTGTTGCGCTGGGTGAGCGTGTTGGTGTTGTTGCCGGTGAGGAAGGGCTCGTAGAAGAGGGCGTTGTTCACGTAGAGCGAGAGGCTGCCTATACGGCCCAGCTCCTTGGAGAGACGGGCGGAGAGGTTCCAGGTGACGGGGCTCTTGCTGGGCTCGTTGTCGGTGTGGCGGATGGCGAGGGCGGCCACGGAGACGTCGGCGGTGATACCGCCGACCACAGAACCAGAGGCGGGCCCCACAGAACCGGAGGCTGGGAAGGTGATGGCCTCTTGGCCGGGGGCAATCTCGTGGTAGACAAGGTCGGGGGTGATGTAGCCTATGGCCTGTTTGTCGGCGATGAACGAGTAGTTGGAGTTGTGCCAGATGGCCTGTGCGGTGAACGAGGCCACCATCTTCAGCCTCGGTATGTGGGTGACGGCGCGCAGCGTCATCAGGAAGCGGCGGTAGCGGTCGTAGTCCTGTCCCGAGGGGTATACCACCTTGAAGGGTGTCAGCCCCAGCGACTGGTAGTAGGCGGGAAGCAGCGCGTTGCGCACCGACTGGGCGTTCATGTCCGTGCTCCACGTCTTCGTCTGGCTCCAGGCACCGCTCAGGTAGAAGCGCGTGGCCAGCGGCTTCACCTCGCCCAGGTCGCAGTCCAGCTCCACGCCGGTGTTCACCGTGGTGTTCTCGTTGCCTATCTTGCCCGTGGTCATGTAGACGACGTCCTGGCGCACGGCGGCAGGGTCGGCCATGGTGGGGTGCTGGGCGTCGAGCGTGTAGTAGTTGCTGGTGTAGGTGAAGTACTCCGTCAGGGCGCTGAACCCGTTGGGCGTGCGGTCGCGGTAGGCCAGCAGGCTCAGCTTGCGACCGCCGGGCAGCTTCACGTCCACGCCGCCCTCAATCTTCGTCGTCGTGGCGTTCTTCATGCCGGCAGAGTACTGCACGTCGTAGACCTCGGTGTGGTAGTTCAGCACCTGCGCCGCCGAGCCGTCCTGAGGCATGTAGTTGGCGGCCACGCGGTCGTCGTACTTCTTGTCGGGGTAGAGGTATTGCAGTCCGGGCGTCTTCGAGTTCATGCCGATGCCCAGCCTCAGGTCGAGCCACTTGGCGGCGGTGAAGGCCACGTTGACGCGGGGCGAGAGGGCCGTGGTGGCCACGTCGCCGAAGGGCTGCAGGGCGGTGAAGCGCAGGCCGAGGCCCACGCGCAGGCGCTGCACGCGGTTGATGTTCCACGTAAGCTGGTCTTCGGCGAAGGCCGACAGCTGGTGCAGCCCCGGCACGTCGTCGAAGGCGCGGGGACGGCCGCCACTGTTGGGGCGGTAGGGGCGCTGCTCGTCGGCGTTGTAGTAGCCGCGGCCCGTGTTCCAGTCGTAGTGGTAGTCGGCGCCCAGCTTGAAGCTCTGCACTGTCTTGCCCAGGCGCAGGAAGAAGTCGTCGGTGAGCTTCACGAACACGTTGCCGGGACGGCTCTCGGTGAGTCCCGTGGCCAGGTAGGAGGTGGTCATCCAGGGCACGTCATAGTAGCCCGTCTCGCGTGCCGTCAGGATGGGCAGCAGGCCCGTGGGGTTAGCCACGTAGCTGGTGGTGCTGTTGTCTGTCTTTGTGAGCGTCAGGCCCACGGTGTACTTCAGCGAGCGTGCCAGCGCCCGGTCCAGGCGCACGCGGCCGTTGTGGGTCAGACCTATGGTCGTCGTCGTGTTCTCCGACTGTGTGCCGTCGTCCTGGGCGTCGGGGTCGTTGCCCGTCCAGTCCTTCGCCCGCATGAAGCGCACCTTCGTGTCGGCGTGCCACTTACGGCTGAAGTCGAAGCCCCAGCCGGCCGTCACCGTGTAGCGGTCGAAGGAGCGCGTCTTCTGACGAGGGTCGCCCCACGCCTTGGCGTAGTCGCCGCTCACGTTGAGCACACCCGCCGAGCCCAGCGACAGGCCCTTGCCCACGCTGTAGTTCTGAAGCCCGGGGTTGAGCTTGGCCTTCACCTGCAAAGGGGTGACGCCCACGCGCGAGTGGACCACGACGAGGCCCGAGGTGAGGTCGCCGTATTCGGCCGAGGGAATGCCGCGTATAATCTCAACGTTGTCGATGTCGTCGGCCGACACCTGGCGCAGGTCGGTGCCGGTGAAGGCGGTGGCCGAGAAGGGCCCCTGCGATAGCTGACCGTTGTTGGACATGGGCATACCGTCGACGATGACGCTCGAGCCGAAGGCCGCCGTGTTGTTGTTCACCAGCGTGCGCAGCTGCAGGTTCGACTGCTGCGTCAGGTCGTGGTTGCCCATGAGCTGACCCGGGATGAGCTGCATCACGTCGGCCAGCGACGTGGCCTGCAGGTGGTCGATGGCCTGGCGACCTACGACGCTGGCCGTCGACGCGCCGCTCTCCTTCTGCTGGGCCGTCACCGTCACCTCGCGCAGGGCCAGGCTCGTGGGCGTCATGCGGAAACTGAGCGTCAGGTCGCGCTCCATGTTCACCGTGGTCTCCAATGTCTCCATACCTACATAGCGCAGGCGCAGCGTGTAGCGCCCCGACGGCACGTTCGACAGCACGGCCTCGCCCTTGAGGTCGGTGGTGGTGGCTGCACCCGAGGGCAGCAGCTCGACCGTGCCCATCACGACTGCCTCGCCCGTGGAGCCGTCGGCCACGCTCAGACGGAGGGTGTGGCCGCCCTTCTGGGCCAGCGCACCCACGGCGGAAAAAAGCAACAAAAGGCCCGTGACAATGGCCTTGGAAAAGCTATTGAGCGTCATGTCTTAATCCTTCACTGTTATTCTTTGTTATTACACCGCTTTGCAGTAGGAGGCGACGTGTCCCACGTCGCAATAATCTACTGGATTGCGACGTGAGACACGTCGCCTCCTACTTATGCGCTGCAAAGGTACGGTTTTTCTTTGACATACACAATAATTATATATAGGTATTTTCAAGTTTCGCCGATAGACGTCTTCAAACCCTGCCCCGTCGCCCCTCCGTTGCAGGGGCCGGGAAAGGGGCAAGCAGACGCGGCGAATGGCGGTATCCGTTCGTCGTTCGTCGGGCTTTTGCAATTCCTGCGTAACGGCTTTTGTAATTCCGGCGTAACGGCGGAGGTAAACCCTTTTTACATCCTGTGCAATTGATATAAAGCAAGAAAACACTCTCCTTTCGACAATTTGCGCGCGCACAACATTGCCGCCTCGGCCATTCTCCCTATTTTTGCATGGTAAAAGCACCTTGCGCAAGTGGCTGAAACACAATGATAAGCACGCAGGCCGCAAAGCAAGATGCAACGCATTTCATGGCCGCAGGACTTCACTGAAAATCCTCCAAGCCACCTGATAGATAATAGATAACAATAACAAATAAACTAAAATTTAAAAGCGTATGAAAAAACTATTACTCTTAGCCCTCGTCGCCCTCGGCGGGGTGATGAATGTAAGTGCTGATGATCCTACATTTCTTGGTAATGGTGCTATAAATGTAAATGGAACTTGGTACTATGCTGAACAGTATTTGAACTGGTGTACCGGTGGCGGTTTTGACGGAAACGACCTTGGCGTTATTACAACTCTTGCTATAGGAGGAAAGTCTGAGGCATACGATAGAGGCCAGAACTGGAATAGCGGAACCGTTACTATGGGTTATAAGATAGATGGTGGCAGTGACTACACTATTGGATTGAATTACTATGATTTTCAGAACAACAATAATATTTTCCAGTCGGGTGGCAGCAACTTCGTTTCGACCGAAATAGATTTTTCCGGACTAACATGTGGAGAGCATAGTATTGAAGTTTGGTTCCAATGTGGAAAATCATGGGATAGTCATGGCGGGAAAAACTTCAAAGCAAAATTCACTATTGCAGACACTTACACCCGCGATGTTACCTCCGGCAACTTTGGCACTATCTGTCTGCCTTTTGCAGCCACAGTTACGGGTGCTACCGTATTTAAGATTGTCAGTAAGGTGGAAGAAAATGGTGCACTTAAAGCCATTAACCTTGAGTCTGTAGAGAGCCTTGAAGCTGGCCATGCATACATATTCAAGGCAACGAGCAATACCCTTACTGCCACACTTTCTGGTGAAGCTATTTCGACGGCTTCAGATGCAGGCGGTATGCAGGGCAACCTTTCCGCTACACCTGCTTCGGTTGCTTCAGACAATTATGTGGTGTATAATAATCAGGTTTGCCCTGTCGGTAGCGATGTTACTGTCGGTCAGTATAGGGCTTACATTACACTTAACGGAATCGGTGTAGCAGCTTCCCGTGGTGCGAACTTCATTGGCTTTGATGAGGCAACAGGCATTGATAACATTAAGGCTGAGAACGGACAGGAAGTGGTCTATAACCTCCAAGGTCAGCGCGTGACAGATGCTCAGAAGGGTCTTGTCATTATGGGCGGCAAGAAGATGCTGCGTAAATAAGAAAAGAAAATAACGGATGTTTAACTTTTAAAATGATAGAAGCAATGAAAAAGACATATATGATGCCAGCTATCAAAGTGGTAAACATACAGATTGGCAATCTTTTGCAACAGTCGCAGTTGCAAGTTGGCGAAACTGTAAATAATGTTTCTGGCGACAGCCGTCGTGCTGGCGGAAGAGAAACCTCTGACTGGGACGACGAGGAGTAAGCGCCCCTCTTGTCTATAGAGATAATGAAGCCCGGAACGGTCGTGTGACTGTTCCGGGCTTCATGTTGGTGTGTTCCTTGATTTTAGCTTATTACCTCTCTGACCAGCTCCATGATGTATTCGTCGGAGACGTTGCTAATCTCGTCTTTATCGTAGATGGTGAGCAGCGTCACGTCGGCATCGCCAGTCACCAGGATGGTTAGCGTCAGCACACGGGCGCCGCCGCTCTTCCCCTTACCCTTCGAGCTGATGGCCATGCGAACCTTGCGCACACCACCGCCAAGACTGACACCTAAGAAGGGGTTCTCTTTCAGGTCTTCGCTTAATGTAAGGTAATCCTTTGGTAGCGACCTGTATTTCTTGGCAAGCTTTTTGAACTTGCGGTCGAATTCTGGAGATGGAATGATCTTCACATTCATAATAACCCGTCTTTTTTAAGGCCATCTAAGAATTCTTCTTCTGTCATCATCTTGATTTCACCTCGCTTGGCACGCTTCACTTCGTCAAGCGCTCGGTACAGCGATTCCTTCACGTATGCCTTTTGTTTGGCGGTCTTGGCATCGTCGGCGGTTGGCTCTATAAGTTTGCCTGCCAGCCAGTTGCGGTCTTTCTGAGAGAGCGATAGCCCCTGCAGATACGTCCAAAGATTGTTGAGTGCAACGGTAGTCATAATACAGGTGGGTTTTGATTGTGTGGTGCAAAGTTACGAATAAACGGGCAAAGCGCAAAATAAAACGCGGTTTATTTTCCTTTTTCCGGACGAACGGCTATAGGTAGAAGATGCTCTCCGGCCCCATGTTCATCAGGAGGTCGAGGATGCTCAGGTTGGGCAGAAAGCCGTGCTTCTGGCTGAACACCTGGTAGTAGGGACGTGGCTGGAAGTCGGCGTCGGGCAGGGGGTGCTTGGGACGGATGGTGTCGCGGAAGTCAGTGATGGGCGTACTTGCTCCGACAGGCTCCGCAAGCGTCCCGTTGGGCCGGGCGGGGCTTTGGGCGAGGTACTCGGTGGTGAACGCTATGTTCGGACGTATGTCGAGCAGCTCGCACATCTTGCGGCAGATGTCGGCGTTGAAGTCCATCAGCAGTTCCCACCGCCGCTCGGTGAAGAAGGGGCGCAGGTCGTCCTCGTAATACTCGAAGAAGGGCGACTCGCCGTAGGCCGACTGGATGGCCTGCCAGTGCTGGCGCCGCCACTCTCCGTGGTCGGATAGTCGCAGCTGGGAAATGGCCGCGGCTGAATGTTCAATGGGTACGGTGAGTGCCTGCACGCCCTGCGTCGTGGCTATGAGACAGCGGTTGCGGTAGGTCTGCTTCTGGAATGTCTCGTGCTGCTCTATGAGCACGCGGTCATAGCGGTACAGCTTCTGATACCACTGCACGGGGCCGAAATAGGTTGTAGACAACAGTACCGTCATTTGACCTTAGACGTTTGACCTTAGACCTTAGACTTTAGACCTTAGACTTTAGACCTTTGACCCTTAACTCTCAAAGGTGGAGCCTCCCAGGAACTCGCGTAGCAGCGACGTGGCCGGTATCTGGTCTTCGCCGATGGGGCGTATGTAGCTCAGGAACTTACGCAGCCGGTAGGCCTCGGCGTGCTCCGGGCAGTTCTCGGGCACCTGCTCCAGCAGCGGCTCCGCCTGTCGCTTGATGACGGCCAGCTCAAAGAGCATGGCGGTGTTGAACATCGCATCGGCGTTCTCCTGGAAGGGGAATATCCAGCGGTTCTCGCCCTTGCGCACCGACGGCCAGCGGCGTATGGTCTCCTGGGCCGACACGTTGCGGTACTTATGGTCGCGTATGATGCGGCGCAGCAGACGGTTGTCGGTCGTGGGCACGTAGTTGTGGTTGTCGAGCAGGATGGTGGTCAGCGCCGAGGCGTAGACGCGGTACTTCTGCTCCTCGGGAATCTGTGCCGTGAGCTCGGGGTTCAGGGCGTGTATGCCCTCCACGACGAGCACCTGACCCTCTTTCAGCTGCAGCCGCCGCCCGCTCTTGAGGCTCTTGCCTGTGGGGAAGTCATAGCGCGGCAGCTCCACCTCCTCGCCGCGGAAGAGGGCGGCGAACTGCTCGTTGAGCAGCGGGAGGTTGAGGGCGTGGATGTTCTCGAAGTCATACTCGCCCTTCTCGTCGAGCGGTGTCTTCTCGCGGTCCAGGAAATAGTCGTCGAGCGAGATGGGGATGGGCTTGATGCCGTTCACTGCCAGCTGGACGCTGAGCCGCTTGCAGGTGGTGGTCTTTCCCGACGACGACGGGCCGGCTATGAGCACCAGGCGCACGCCCTGGTGGCGCTTGATGTCGTCGGCTATCTGCGAAATCTTCTTCTCCTGCAGCGCCTCGCTGATGAGGATGAGCTGCGAGGAGAGGCCCTTGGCGGTGGCCTCGTTCAGGTCGCCGATGGTGCGCAGCCCCAGGATGTCCTGCCAGCGGTGGTGTTCCTGGAAGATGGCAAACATCTTGTCCTGCATGACCATCTCGCCCAGCTCCGAGGGGCAGTGGCGCGAGGGTAGGCGCAGCAGCAGCCCGTCGTAGTACTTCTCCAGGCCGAAGAGGTAAATCTGGCTGGTGTTGGTCAGCATGGAGCCGTAGAAATAGTCGTGGTAGCCGTCGAGGTCGTAGTAGGTGGTGTATAGCTTCCCGATGGAGCGCAGCAGCTTCACCTTGCTGTTGGCCGAGGAGTTGCGGGGCTGTGTACTTGTGGCGTTGGGGTCGCCTCCCCACATCTTGATGGCCTCCTCGGTGGTGGTCTCATAGCGGTGTATGGGCAGGTGGCGGTCGATGATTTCTTGCATCTTGCGGCGCAGCAGCCCTACGTCGTCGAGGGTGACGGGCCGTCCTATCTGCAGGTCGACGTAGTAGCCGTTGGAGACGGGAATGTCGATGGCCACGTGACACTGCGGGTTGAAGAGTTCGTGGGCGGCCTTGCAGAGCACGAAGAAGACGGTGCGGGTGTAGCAGCGCAGCCCGCTCGACGAGGTGATGTCGAGGAACTCCACGTCCTTGTCGTAGAAGAGGCGGTAGTGCATGCCCTCCACCTTGTTGTTCACCAGTGCCACGATAGGGCCGTAGTCCATCTTCAGCCCGGTTGCCTGGTAGGCCTCCTCGAGGGTGCAGCCCGTGGGCACCTGTATCAACTTTCCGTTGTTGATGCAGCGTATGTTATTGATTACTTTCATGGTATAAGGGTTTTTGTTTTACTTGTCGTAGGCATGGACGGGGTAGTCGATGGTGTAGTGGAGTCCGCGGCTTTCCTTTCGCTCGAGTGCGAAGCGGGTGATGAGGTAGCCCACGTTAATCATGTTGCGCAGTTCGCAGATGTCGCGTGATGCCTTGACGCGCTTGAAGAGCCGCTCGGTCTCCTCGTAGAGCATGTCGAGGCGGTCCCAGGCTCGGTGGAGGCGCAGGTCTGAGCGCACGATGCCCACGTAGTTGGACATGATTTGGTTGACCTCCTTGATGCTTTGTGTGATGAGCACCTTCTCCTCGTTGGTCATCGTTCCCTCGTCGTTCCATTCGGGCACGTGGTCGTTCCAGTCGTAGAGGTCTATGTGGCGTATTGAGTCCTTGGCTGCCGCGTCGGCATAGACGACGGCTTCTATGAGCGAGTTCGATGCCAGTCGGTTGCCGCCGTGTAGTCCCGTGCAGGAGCACTCGCCGAGGGCGTAGAGCTGCTCGATGGATGTCTGTCCGTTGAGGTCGACCTTGATGCCTCCGCACATGTAGTGGGCGGCGGGCCTGACGGGTATGTAGTCGGTGGTGATGTCGATGCCCATGGATAGGCACTTCTGGTAGATGTTGGGGAAGTGGTGGCGTGTCTCTGCCGGGTCTTTGTGGGTGACGTCGAGGCAAACGTGGTCTATGCCGTGTATCTTCATCTCCTTGTCTATGGCTCGTGCCACGATGTCGCGGGGTGCCAGCGAGAGCCGCTCGTCGTATTTCTCCATGAACGTCTCCCCGTTGGGCAGCTTCAGTATGCCTCCGTATCCTCGCATGGCCTCGGTGATGAGGTAGGCGGGGTGGGTCTCGCGTGGGTTGTGGAGCACGGTGGGGTGGAACTGCACGAACTCCATGTCCTGCACGGTGCCCTTTGCGCGGTAGACCATGGCGATGCCGTCTCCGGTTGCTATGACGGGGTTCGACGTGGTGAGGTACACGGCTCCGCATCCTCCGGTACACATCACGGTGACCTTTGACAGGTAGGTGTCGACTGAGCCCGACGGCGACAGGACGTATGCTCCGTAGCACTTGATGTGGGGCGAGCGTCGTGTGACGCGCACTCCCAGGTGGTGCTGCGTGATGATTTCCACGGCGAAGTGGTTTTCCTTGACGATGATGTCGGGGCAGGCTCTGACGGCGGCCATTAGTCCTCGCTGTATCTCGGCTCCGGTGTCGTCGGCGTGGTGCAGTATTCTGAACTCCGAGTGTCCGCCCTCACGGTGCAGGTCGAAGGTGCCGTCGTCCTTGCGGTCGAAGTTCACGCCCCACTGCACCAGCTCCTTTATCTGTTCGGGAGCCTGGCGCACCACCTGCTCCACGGCCTGTCGGTCGCTGATGTAGTCGCCGGCAATCATTGTGTCCTCGATGTGCTTGTCGAAGTCGTCGACGGCCATGTTCGTCACCGATGCCACGCCGCCCTGGGCGAACGAGGTGTTGGCCTCGTCGAGGCTTGTCTTGCAGATGATGCACACGGTGCCCTTCTTCTCCCGGGCCACCTTCAGGGCGTAGCTCATGCCGGCCACGCCCGCTCCTATGATTAGGAAGTCGTACTTGTATACCATAGTATCTTGAAGTAGTTAGCAAATAGTTGTTAATAGGAGGCGACGTGTCTCACGTCGCAAGCTGGATTATAACGTATCTCACGTCGCAAGCTGGATTGCGACGTGGGACACGTCGCCTCCTACTTAGACGCTTCTATATAACTAAGTTACAGACCCCACCCCTGCCCCTCCCCTTGAAGGGAG
>CAMPCG010000046.1 GCA_946644025.1 uncultured Prevotellaceae bacterium
TCTATGAGAGAAAGCCGTCCGGACTATGAGAGAAAGCCGTCCGGACTATGAGAGAAAGCCGTCCGGTCTCCAAGGGGCCCTTAACCTGCCTCAAAACTCGCGTATCTGAATCCCCAGCCGACTTCGCTCAGAATTTTCGACTTATGGCGGGGCTGTTGTAAAGATTTTTCGCTCCCTTCGGTTGCGCCGTCAGTGTACTTTATACACATCTAGACAGCTGCTGCATGGCTGGCCGCTCGGCATCCAGTTGCTGTCCGCGCTGCTTGGCAACAGTTTTCTCAGCAAATTCCCTGATGTGGCTCCAAAGATAAGCAATTTTCGTAAATGCAGGGATTATAAAAATTGTAAATAGAGAAGGGTAAATGGAATGAGTTTGCAAATCTTTTTGTATCTTTGCGGCGGATTAACAAAAGGGGAAGCCGATATGAACGGTAGCGGACGTCTTCAAACACTACGACGGCCCCGAGCAGTAGCCGAGGCATTTTCGGCAGATGACTGACGTCTGCGAGAGATGGCGTGCGCAGATTCGTGAATATTAGGCAACGACGGCTAAATGACACTCTCAGCCGATAAGCTCAACCACTTCTAAACTTCATGCTAATGAAAAAAATGATTCTATGGGTGCTGACCGCCACCCTCGTTTGCGGCGCAAGTGTATTAACATCGTGCTCAAGCAGTGACGAGGAACAGGCGACACCAGAAAAGTTGGATACGACCGACTATTCCAAGACGACCAGCTGGTATCAGATTCCGAAGGTAAGCAAGGAGTTCGACACGTTCTACATCCCCGCTACGGAGTATATCAGTACGAGTTATAATGAGGGTGCCCCCGATTACGCTACGCTCGACAATGCAGAGATGTTGGAAGGCATTGCGGGTGAATACCTGTTGCAGGCAAGCGTGTACGAGGAGAGCACCAACGTGTTTGTGCCTTACTATCGCCAAGCCGGCTTGAAAAAAGAGGTGGATGCCTGGAAGATGACCGGCGACATGCGCACGGCGCTCACCGGTACGCCCTACACCGACATCACTGCTGCGCTCGACTACTACTTTCAGCATTACAACCAGGGCCGTCCGTTCTTTATCGCCGGTCACAGCCAAGGCTCGGCCATGACCAGCATCGTGCTGCAGAAATACTTCAAGGAGCACCCCGACTACTACCAACGCATGGTGGCCGCCTACGTCATAGGCTATGCCGTCACGAAGGATGACTTGGCGGCTAACCCGCACCTGAAGTTCGCCACCGGCGAGAGCGACACGGGTGTCATCATCAGCTGGAACACCGAGGGCAGGAAGAGCGTGGAAGATAATGCCCCGAACCTGGTGCTGCTGCCGAACGCCATCAGCATCAACCCGCTGAACTGGAAGCTCGACGATACCTATGCCCCGGCAAGTGAGAACCTGGGCTCGCTCGTGGTCGACGCTAAAAACCTGACAGCCGCGATTGGCGACCTTGCAGCAGACGCGCAGGTAGTGCCCAGCCGCGGTGTAATCGTGTCGAATGGCAAAGCTGATCACAGCCAGATGCCTGCGTTCTTCCTTGACATTTTCGGACCGGCCAGTTTCCACAACGAGGACTACACGTTCTATTACAACAACATCAAGGACAACGTGGCGAAGCGCATAGCAGCCTATAAGGCGAGACAATAGCCGTAGCCGGCAGAGCCTGCTTTTTGGTTTTCATCCCCGGCTTTATTGTTTTGGAGCCGGGGATGCTATTATCGACTTTCTCTATTTTCTTCTTGTCCTCATGTGCGTTTTGTGAAGAAATAATCCCCGAAACGTTTTGCGGTTCGGGGATTTTTGCGTATCTTTGCCCCGTGATATTGAAACAACAGTCTATAGCAAGCGTTGACAATATGGAAAAGAAGAAGCGTACATTCATCAGTTTTGACTGGGCACTGAAGCACTTGCTGCGCGAGAAGGCCAACCACGACGTGCTGGAGGGCTTCGTCAGTGTCATTCTCAGGAAGAACATCAAGATACACCGGCTGCTGGAGAGCGAGGGCAATAAGGACGATGCCGACGCTAAGAGTAACCGGGTGGACCTGCTGGCCGAGGACGAACGGGGCGACCTGCTGCTCATCGAGGTGCAGGGCGAGCCGGAGTTCGCCTATTTCCAGCGTATGCTCTTCGGGGCGTCGAAGCTCGTCACTGAATACATTGAGAGCGGCGAGAACTACGAGCACGTGAAGCGTGTCTACAGTATTAATATTGTGTACTTCGACCTGGGCCAGGGCGAGGACTGCGTCTATGAGGGGCGCACGGAGTTTCGCGGCCTGACGAAGGGCGACGTGCTGGAGCTGTCGCCCTTCCAGAAGCAGACGTTCAAGGCCGACGCCGTCAGCGACCTCTATCCCCGCTACATTATCCTGAAGGTGAACGACTTCAACCGCTGGAGCCACGACTCGCTCGACCAGTGGCTCTATTTCCTGTCCCACACCGATATTCCCGACGACGCCGACGCCCCCGGCCTTCGTGAGGCCCGCGTGAAGCTCGACTTGATGCGCATGGGGCGTGACGACCGGGTCCTCTACGACCGCTACCTCATGGACCGCGCCATCCTGCGCAACCAGATGGCCACCGCCCGCGGTGAAGGATACCTCGACGGCATGGACCACGGCATGAGGGATGGATTGGAGAAAGGCATAAAGGAAGGTATAGAGAAAGGTATAGAGAAAGGCCGGAAGGAAGGCATAAAGGAAGGCCGGGAGAAAGGCATAAAGGAAGGTTTGGAGAAAGGCATAAAGGAAGGTCTGGAGAAAGGCATGGTGAAAGGCCGGGAGGAAGGCATGGTGAAAGGCCGCGAGGAAGGCCGCACGGTTGAGCAACGACGCATAGTGCAGGCTATGAGGGAAAAAGGCCTCACAGACAGCCAGATAGCCTCGTTCACTGGCATAGCGGAAGAAACGGTTGCCGAGTTGTGAGATGAAAATATAGAGTTCATGTCATGCTAAATAGCAAACAGGATGTAGCGTCACCAGAAAGCTTGACGGCTCAGGTGCAGGACGCCAGGACACGGCGCCGGGCTTTCGAACAGGCCGTGCGGCAGTATAGCGAACAGCTGTACTGGCAGGTGCGTCGCATCGTGCTCACCCACGAGGACAGCAACGACGTGGTGCAGAACGCGCTGCTGAAGGCTTGGAACTCGATGGACTCGTTTCATGGCGAGTCGAAGCTGCTGACGTGGCTCTCGCGCATTGCCATCAACGAGGCCCTTGACTTCAGGCGGCGGCAGAAGCTGCGCTCCACGCTGAGCACCGACGATGACGACATGCAGGCTGTGGCCCGCCAACTGGAGGCCGACCGATACTTCGACGGCGACGAGGTGGAGGCACAGCTGCAGGCGGCCATGGACCGGCTGCCCGACGTACAGCGGACGGTGTTCCAGTTGCGCTACTACGACGAGATGAAGTACAGCGAGATAAGCCATATTACGGGCACGTCGGAAGGGGCGCTCAAGGCGAGCTATCACATCGCGGTGAAGAAAATAACTGAATTTTTCAAACGCAGCGATTAAACTTTCCCAAGCGTTGTTCGTCAAAGGAGTAAAAGCCCCCACCAGGCTCCCCCCGGAGGGGAGGCATTGAAGATAGTAAATTGAAAATAGTAAATCCGTAAATCGTAAATGGAATTATGAGCGAAGAGATGTATATCAAGGAGAAGATGGGCACGCGTAACCCGTTCACCGTGCCCGACGGCTACTTTGATAGTCTTGCAGACCAGATTATCGGTAAGCTGCCAAAGGCGGAATCGGACACGCGCGATACACTACGGGCTGTAGAGACGGGCTCCTCCGGGCGCCATCCCGCCATCGTTCGCTATCTGCGTCCCCTGCTCTATGCTGCCGCCTGTGTGGTGCTGGCCGTCGCCGTGGGAGCCATCTGGCACAATGCCGCTACCAGTGACAGCCAGCAGCTCGTGGCCCATCAGCAGGAGAGCGTCGCCACCTATAGCGACACCTATATGGAAGACATGGCCGACTACGCCATGATCGACAACGAGGAAATCTATGCCAGTATGTTGGCAGATATGTAAGAAGTGATAAGTGATAAATGATAAGTGAAAAGTAAGAAGTGAAAGGAGTAGGGAAATGAAGATAAGGAGTAGTATTTCGGAAGTGAGCACTTCGTGGTTGGTAAAAGTATTGCTTGTACTAATCATTTGTAATCTGTCGCTTGTCGCTTCACCTGCACAGGAGAACGGCGGAGGGCAGCAGTTCTCGCCCGACAAGTTCGACGCCGAGCTGCGCCAGTACATCACCGAGCAGGCTAAACTCACCGAGCAGGAGGCCGAGAAGTTCTTCCCCGTCTACAAGGAGATGCAGGCCAAGCAGCGCGTGGTGTTCGGTCGTCAGCGCGAGCTGCTCCGGGCCAAGCCCGAGGGCGAGAAAGCCTGTCTGGAGGCCATCCGCCAGCGCGACGAGAACGAGCTGGAGATGAAGCGCATACAGAAGAACTACCACGAGAAATTCCTCAAACAGCTGCCCGCCTCGAAGGTCTATGCCATCCTTCGCGCCGAGGACATGTTCCACCGCAATATGTTGCGCCGCGGCAATCCTAACCGCCACTCGGGCATGAACCCCTTTAAACATAACGGTGCGGGATTCAACCCCTGGCAAGGTATGGGGAAAAATGCGGGGAAAAACCATAACTGGAAGAAAAGGGAATGAGGATTCTCCACATCTACAGACACGACCATCCACGTCTGGCCGAGTATGTCCGTCTGCTGTCGCAGGCCATGCCGGCAGACGTGGAATGTGCTTTTGCTGACAATGCGTCCGACGTGCGCCTGGCCTTCAAGGAATTTCGGCCCGATATCGTCCACCAGCACGGCCATCTTCCATTCCCGGTCTCTCAGTCACGTCTCGTCGTCAGCCCCCACGGGGAGACCACCGACACCTCCAGGGCCTACGTGGTCGTGGCCCGTAGCCCCTACGAACTGTCGTGCTGCGACAACGAGCGAAAGGAGCTGGTGCGCAATCCGCTCATCACCCGTACCATCACCTTCGAGGCGGCGGCCGCTGCCATATCCGCCGTCTACCAGCGCGTGATGAACTCCCATCCCCTGGAACTCATGGACGGCAAGACCCGTCGGCTGCTGGCCGTCCTGCTGAAGGCCGGACTGCTGGGCGACAAGGGATGGGTCAGCGACGCGTTAAATGAAAAGCCCCTCCTTCCGATTCCCGGCACTCAAGCATCACATCTTTTTATGTATGCCGACCTGGAGGGCGTGCTCGACATCGTGCAGCGCGGCATCGACGTCGTGGGGCTGGCCGATGTCCTACCGAGCACTCCCCCGGCAAGGGTGGACTGCTACCTGCCCCATGGCTACAAGAAGCCGACGCCTCTGGCCGGGGCCAATATACTCGAAATCATGCACGACATAGAGGCCAATGGCCTTACCCTCCTGCGGCTGACCGAGCTCACTCGGCAGCTCTACGACGACGGGCTCGACGAGGCCCAGCTCATGCAGCAGATAGACGCCATGAACGCACGGCCGCAGCTGCAGCTGCTCCTACAGATACTCAGTGAGCAGACGCTGCTCACCGAGGGGTTCATGCCCTGTCAGCCGCTGGACAACTCTTTTGCCGAAAACCTCAGACAACAAATAGAAAACCACCTAAGAGTAATATGAATACAGACGAACGATACCTTCACCTCCTCTCCACCACCTATCCCACCGTGGCCGATGCTGCCGGCGAGGTCATCAACCTCGAGGCCATCCTGAACCTTCCCAAGGGCACCGAGCACTTCCTGGCCGACCTGCACGGCGAGCACGAAGCCTTCATACACGTGTTGAAGAACGCATCGGGAAACATCAAACGCAAGGTCACCGAGATATTTGGCACTACCATCCGCGAGAGCGAGAAGAAGGAACTCTGTACGCTCATCTACTACCCCGAGCAGAAACTGGAACTCATCAAGGCACAGGAGGACGACATCGACGACTGGTACCACATCACCATCCACCAGCTGGTGCGCGTCTGCCGCGACGTGTCGTCGAAGTACACCCGTTCGAAGGTGCGTAAGTCCCTCCCGCCCGAGTTCTCCTACATCATCGAGGAACTGCTCCACGAGCGTACCGACGACCAGGACAAGGCTGCCTACGTGGCCGTCATCGTAGACACCATCATTACCACGGGACGGGCCGACGACTTCATCGTGGCCATCTGCAACGTCATACAGCGGCTGGCCATCGACCAGCTCCACATACTCGGCGACATCTATGACCGCGGTCCCGGTGCGCACATCATTATGGACACCCTGCGGCAGTATCACTCATGGGACATACAGTGGGGCAACCACGACATGCTCTGGATGGGCGCGGCGGCGGGCAACGATGCCTGTATCTGCAACGTGCTGCGGCTGTCGCTGCGCTATGCTAACCTCGTCACCCTCGAGGAGGGCTACGGCATCAACCTCGTGCCCCTGGCCACCTTTGCCCTCGAGGTCTATGGCGACGACCCTTGCACTGAGTTCATGCCGAAACTGCTGAGGGACGACGGGCATACCGACGAGAAGACGCTCCGCCTCATTGCCAAGATGCACAAGGCCATCACCGTCATGCAGTTCAAGACCGAGGCCCAGATATTTCACCGGCACCCCGAGTGGCAGATGGAAGACCGCTGCCTGCTGGAGCATATAGACTTCGGGCGCCAGGTGTGCGTCATCGACGGCAAGGACTACGAGATGAAGGACTGCAACTTCCCCACCGTCGTTAGTGATGGTGCGGCTGCGGCAAGCACCATGCTTACAAAGGAGGAGGAGACGCTCATGCAGAAGCTGCACCACTCCTTCCGCGTCAGCGAGAAGCTACGCAAGCATATCCGCACCATCCTGAGCCACGGCTGTATGTATAGCATCTGCAATCAGAACCTGCTCTTCCATGCCTCCGTGCCCCTCAACGACGACGGGACGCTCAAGGACGTGGAGATACTCGGACAGAAATATCAGGGCCGCGACCTCATGCAGTACATCGGGCAGCTTGTGCGCTCGGCCTACCAGAACGATACGCCCGCCGACCTCAAGGCCTACGCCCGCGACTATTTCCTCTACCTCTGGTGTGGAAAAGACTCGCCGCTCTTCGATAAGTCAAAGATGGCCACCTTCGAGCGATACTTCCTCACCGACCGGGAGACCTACCACGAGGAGAAGGGCAACTACTTCCGGCTGCGCAACTCCGAGGAAGTCTGCGACCGCATCCTCGATGCCTTCGGCGTATATCCCGCCCTTTCGGGGGGAAAGGTCGGGGGCGGTGGCCAGCGCCACATCATCAACGGCCATGTACCAGTTCATGCCGGGGCCGGCGAGAACCCCATCAAGGCTGGCGGACGCCTGATGGTCATCGACGGCGGTTTCTCGGAGGCCTACCATAAGGAAACGGGCATAGCCGGATACACGCTCGTCTACCACAGCCGCGGCTTCCAGCTTGTGCAGCACGAACCGTTTACCAGCACTCAGGACGCCATCCTACGCGGTACCGACATCAAGTCCACCACGCAGATTGTCGAGATGTCAACCCACCGTATGCTCGTTGCCGACACTGACAAGGGCGAGGAGCTGCGCCGTCAGATTGCCGAGCTGAAAGACCTGCTCTACGCCTATCGGCACGGCATCATCAAGGAGAAACGCAGCTGACGGACAATGTTAAAAGGTTATAAGATATGACCGCGTATTTTGCCGTGACGTAAAATTGGCGTAACTTTGCAGTCACAAAAGGACGGACGACGATGAAACTCATCATCTTGACAAAGCCCACTTTCTTCGTGGAGGAGGACAAGATTCTGACCACGCTCTTCGAAGAGGGGCTGGAGAATCTGCATCTGAGCAAGCCGCAGTCGGAGCCGGTGTACTCCGAGCGGCTGCTTACGCTGCTCAGCGATGAATACTATCGGCGCATCACCGTTCACCACCATTTCTACCTGCGCGAGGAGTATGGCCTGCGCGGCATTCACCTGAACACGCCCGACGAGGAGCTGCCCTACGGATATAAGGGCCATGTGAGCTGTACGTGCCAGAGGGTGGAAGACCTGAAGACGGCAAAGAAGCACATGGACTATGTGTTCCTCGAGACCATCTTCGACAGCAACAGCAATCCCCAGAACAAACAGTCGCACACACTGGAAGAGCTGCGCGAGGCATCGCGTCGCGGGCTCATAGACCGTCATGTCTATGCGCGTGGCGGCATCACCGCCGACAATATCCGGCTGATGCGCGACCTGGGCTTCGGCGGCGTGGTAATCTGCGGCGACCTGTGGAACCGGTTCAACATACAGCAGGGGCAGGACTTCAAGGAGCTCATAGCCCACTTCCAGAAACTGTTGCGACTGGTGAGCTGACGCTTTACCCCCGCCCCCAACGAGTCTTGACAAACTTAGGATAAACATATATATTATGGAAACGAATAATTCATACATGGTTTTCTCCGGCACGGCTACGCGCTACCTTGCAGAAAAGATTTGTCAGAGCCTGGGCTGCCCGCTGGGTAAACTGCAGATGACGAAGTTCTCCGACGGCGAGTTTGCCGTGAGCTACGAGGAGTCCATCCGTGGCCGTGACATCTTCCTTGTGCAGAGCACGTTCCCCAACAGCGACAACCTCATGGAGCTGCTGCTCATGATTGATGCTGCCAAGCGAGCCTCCGCCCGTACCATCAATGCTGTGATTCCCTACTTCGGCTGGGCGCGCCAGGACCGTAAGGACAAGCCCCGCGTCTCCATCGGCGCAAAGCTCGTGGCCGACCTGTTGAGCGTGGCCGGCGTGAACCGTGTCATCACCATGGACCTCCATGCCGACCAGATACAGGGATTCTTCAACGTGCCTGTAGATCATCTCTATGCCTCGGGCGTCATCCTGCCTTATCTGCAGAGCCTTCAGCTGGACGAGCTGGTGATAGCCTCGCCCGACGTGGGCGGCTCGAAGCGTGCCAATGCCTACGCCAAGTACCTGGGCTGTCCGCTGGTGCTGTGCAACAAGACCCGTGCGCGTGCCAACGTGGTAGACACGATGCAGATTATCGGCGAGGTGGAGGGCAAGAACGTGGTCATCATCGACGACATGGTGGACACCGCCGGCACCATCACCAAGGCTGCCGACCTTATGATGGAGTCGGGGGCGGTGAGTGTGCGTGCCTGTGCCAGCCACTGCGTCATGAGCGGCCCTGCCAGCGAGCGCGTGCAGGACAGCGCCCTGGAGGAGCTGGTCTTCACCGACTCCATTCCCTACACGCAGCGCTGTGCAAAGGTGAAGCAACTCTCCGTGGCCGACATGTTCGCCGAGACCATCCGCCGTGTCATTGCCAACGAGAGCATCAGCGACCAGTATCTGGTGTAGTCGTGGAGATAAAGCAGACAAGAGTAGAGTATATAATATTGTAACGAATAGTAAGATGAAGAAATCATTTGTAGGCCTCTGTGCTATGGCCTTGACGATGGCTGCGTGTCAGCCCGACGGTTTTAGGGTGAGTGGCGTCGCCGAAGGATTCAGTGACGGTGACACCCTGTATTTCTACGAGGTGATGGGCGCCCCCACACCCACTGACACCATTATTCTGAAGAACGGCAAGTTCAAGCTGGAAGGGCCGGTCGACTCTGTGACGATGGCTTCCGTGGTGTCTGCCGACGGTTCTGCCGGAGCGCTCTTCTTTAAGGAGAAGGGCAGCATCGACGTCACGGTGACGAAAAGCGGTATGCCGAAGATTGGCGGCACCGCGTCGAACGACGCTTGGCAGGAGGTGAACGAGATGCAGGCGAGGTACTCCGTGAAGTTCGACTCGCTGATGGCTCCCCTCTACATGGGCGAGCCTGACGAAAGCGCCCGTGTGGAGGCCATGAAAGCCTATCAGATCATTGAGCGCGAGATGATTGATAATGTGATTAAGATTGCCGAGAAGAACCTCGACAACGAGCTGGGCTACTTCGTCGTGACGAGCATGGCCGGCGGTACGGATTTGGGTCCTGAGCGTGTCAAGGAGCTCATCGGTAAGATGCCCGGCGAGTTCCAGCAGCGCAAGGAGGTGGTCGACATCATGAAGATGCTCGAGGGTGCCGAGGCGCTTGCCAAGGGAAAGGTGATGCCCGACTTCACACTGCCTACGCCCGACGGTCAGCAGCTCAGTGCGCTGGCTGAGGTAGGCAAGCACAAGATTACCATCCTCGACTTTTGGGCCAAGTGGTGCAATCCCTGTTGCGACGAGATGCCCTCGATGGTGAGCCTCTATCAGGAATACAAAGACAAGGGCCTCGGCATTATAGGCATATCGCTCGACACCGATAAGGAGTCGTGGACGAAAGGATTTGCCGACATGCAGATGACTTGGACGCAGGTGAGCGACCTGCAGGGCTGGAAGAGTCCCGTCGTGGAACTCTATCAGGTGAACGCCATCCCCTTCACCGTCGTCGTCGACCAGAAGGGCGTCATCCTGGAGAAAGGTCTCAGGGGCGAGAGCCTCAGGACGTTCATCGAGGAGAGCCTGAAGTAAGCCACTCCGCGCTCCCCCTCTCTAATATGCCCTCCCTGAACGGGGAGGGCTTTTCTTATGCTTGGTGGTATAGGGTCATAGCAAGGAATCTCGCTTGTCTAATTTCGCGTTAGACAAGCGAGATTCCCTACATTACGCCTGTGTGCGGCGTAATCCTTGCTTCATTTCTTTACGCAGGGCATCATCCTTTGTAAAGTTGAAGAATTAAAAGATTATGCGGGCGGGGTAGGGGGTGAAATCCTCTACAGTCTGTTGTTCTTCGGGAATACCACCGATGGCTTGAAGGTCTTGGCCTCCTCGAAGTCCATCAGGGCATAGGAGATGATGATGACCGTGTCGCCCACCTGCACCCGTCGCGCTGCTGCGCCGTTGAGGCAGATGCATCCGCTGCCGCGTTCGCCCTTGATGATGTAGGTCTCAAAGCGTTCGCCGTTGTTGTTGTCCAGCACCTGGACTTTTTCGCCGGCAATCATGTTGGCGGCGTCCATCAGGTCTTCGTCGATGGTGATGCTGCCCATGTAGTTCAGGTTGGCTTCCGTGACCTGAACGCAGTGCAGCTTTGACTTCATTACTTCTATCAACACCTTAGTTAAAGTTGAAAAGTTAAAACAGTGATTAACGATATTTCGATATAACGAGATTTCTAACGATATAACGATATTTCGATATAACGATATAACGAGATATAACGATATTACGACATGGCGAGATTACGACATGGCGGGGGGCAGCGATTAGCTCTTGAACTTGATGTGGTCGATGAGGCGGATGGGCGTCTTTCCGCAGTAGACGGTGATGCAGCCTACGGCGTAGGTCGTGTCGTCCCATGAGTTGATGTCCTGCAGGGTGTTTCCGTCGACGATGGCGAAGTACTCCGTCTTGAGTCCCTTTGTGGCGTCGATGTCGGCCACCACCTTGTCGTGAGTCTCCTGTACGGTGTGTGTCTTGGCGTATTCCACACCGTCTTTGAGTGCCTGGTATATGCGTGGTGCTATGGCTCGCTCGTCGGGTGCGAGCAGTGTGTTGCGGCTGCTGCGTGCCAGTCCGTCGTCATCGCGCACGATGGGGCACTCTACTATCTGCACTTTGATTTGGAGGTGTCTGACCATGGCTTTGATGACTGCAATCTGCTGCCAGTCCTTCTCTCCGAAGTAGGCGCGGTCGGGCCGGACGATGTAGAACAGTCGGCTGACGACCTGGCATACGCCGTTGAAGTGGCCGGGGCGGTGTGCGCCCTCCATGACGGTCGACACGGGTGGGTACTCAAACTGTCGTGTGTCCGGCGTGGGGTACATCTCTTCTACGCTCGGGGCGAAGACATAGTCGGCCTTGCACTCCTCGAGCAGCTGGCAGTCGGCCTTGAGGTTGCGGGGGTAGTTTTTCAGGTCGTTCTTGTCGTTGAACTGGGTGGGGTTGACAAAGACCGACACCACGGTGATGTCGTTTTCCTTGACGCTGCACCTGACGAGGGAGGCGTGTCCCTCGTGCAGTGCGCCCATTGTGGGAACGAAGCCGATGCTGCGTCCCTGCTTGCGGTCGTCGAAGAGGGCGTTCTGAAGGTCGGCAATCTTTTCAAAAACTTTCATTTCTTTTGGGTATTGGGTGTTGGGATGGATTCGAGACCCCACCCCCATCCCTCCCACGAAGTAAGGGGCTTTACGGCATAAAGCCTCCCCCTCGGGGGAGGTTGGTGGGGGCTGGTTTTCTTTCGGGCTGCAAAATAACAACATTTTTCCCGAATAAGAAAAAAAAAGCCTAAAAATAAGCCTATAAAATGTCACAAATTCCTAAAAATGCTCAGTTTGTATGGCCTAATGCGTGTTTTTTTGTACCTTTGCAAACGATTTAACACTTCATAGTATGGCAAAAAAGAAGATATTGTTCATCAACCAGGAGATTTCTCCTTACGTGCCCGACAGCAGCCTTTCAGTTCTTGGGCGAGAGCTTCCAAAAGCCATGCAGGAACGCGACCATGAGATACGCACCTTCATGCCAAAATGGGGAACCATTAACGAGCGGCGCGGGCAGCTGCACGAGGTCATTCGTCTGTCGGGAATGAACCTCATCATCAACGACACGGACCATCCGCTCATCATCAAGGTAGCGAGCATTGTTGGCACGCGTGTTCAGGTTTATTTCATTGACAACGACGACTACTTCTCCAAGCGGCAGATGACCGTCGACGAGAACGGCATAGACTATCCCGACAATGGTGAGCGCGCCATCTTCTTTGCCCGTGGCGTGCTTGAGACGGTGAAGAAGCTGCGCTGGGTGCCCGACATCATTCACTGTCAGGGCTGGATGAGCGCAGTGGTGCCCTTCTACATCAAGACGGCCTACAAAGACGAGCCCTCGTTTGCCGACGCAAAGGTTGTCACCTCGCTCTTCACCAAGAGTCTGAGCAACGACCTGGGCACCAACTTCAAGCAGAGCGTGGAATACCGCGACGCAAAGACGTCCCTGCTCTCGGCCTACAACGACAACTTCAACTTCGAGGAGCTGGGCAAGCTGGCCATAGACTACAGCGACGGCATCGTCATTGCCCAGAGCGAGGTGAACGCCAAGCTGGCCGACTATGCCGCTTCGAGGCAGGTGCCCATCCTGCCATACGCAGAGGACTGGGCCGACGGGCTGGAGCAGTTCTACGACCAAATCTATCCCGACAAGTAAAGTTACAGACCATTTATTATGATAAAACTGAAGTATATGGCTAGTGTCGCTCTCGCGGCAATGGCCATTTATTCTTGCGACGACAGTCCCTCGTCGATTGGCAATTCGCTCACCGACGAGGGCGACAAACTCGACCTCA
>CAMPCG010000047.1 GCA_946644025.1 uncultured Prevotellaceae bacterium
GGTCAGCATGAAGGCGGTAGGCACCTTGGCGGCCTTCTCGGTGGTCAGGCGCAGGGTCTCGAAGTCCGATGCCAGGCGGCTGGTCTTCAGTGCCGGCACGTCGGGGTCGCTGCTGTGCTTGCAGGTGCAGTCGCAGGAGAGCGGCTCCTTGCCCTCGCTCTTCTCGGTGAAGTTGGGGAACTGGTTGGTGCCGAGTATGAACTCCTTTCGCTTGGCGGCGTCGCCGTGGCGCTTCACGTTCGTGGCGTTGATGGCCTCCTGGATGGTGCCTTTCTTCACGGCCTCGAGGAATCCGCCCTCCTCCTCCACCTTGAGGAAGAGTTTCCAGGCCTCGCGGGCCAGTGCGTCGGTCAGGTGCTCGATGTAGTACGAGCCGGCTCCCGGGTCTACGATGCGGTCGAAGTGGCTCTCCTCCTTGATGATGAGCTGCTGGTTGCGGGCGATGCGCTCGGAGAAGTCCGACGGCTTCTCGTAGGGAGCGTCGAAGGGAGTGACCACCAGCGAGTGTACGCCGCCGAGTGCTGCCGACATGGCCTCTGTCTGCGAGCGCAGCAGGTTGACGTAGCTGTCGAACACGGTCTGGTTGTAGGTCGACGTCGAGGCGTTGATGACCATTTTGCAGGCGCAGTCGCACTTCGGCTCGTACTGCTTCACGATCTGAGCCCAGAGCAGGCGTGCTGCGCGGAACTTGGCAATCTCCATGAAGTAGTTCTCCGAGACGCCCATGTAGAACTTGATCTTCTTTGCAGCGAGGTCCACGTCGATGCCGGCGTCAGTCAGTTCCTGCAGGTACTCGTTGCCCCATGCCAGTGCGTAGCCCAGCTCCTGTACGATGTAGGCGCCGCTGTTGTTGAGCAGGTCGGAGTGTACCATGACGCAGCGCAGGTTGGGGTAGTCCTTCAGCTTCTCCACGAGCTTGGGCATGTCGGGCAGCAGCATGGTGGTGTCCTTGCCCTTCTTCAGCATACGCTCGATGGGGTCGAAGCCCAGTCCGCCGACAATCTTCTCCTTGTCGTAGCCCTCTTTCTCGAAGTAGGCCGTGAGCAGGTCGGCCAGCTCGAGGGCGTGGCGCTGGCAGACACGGTAGCTCACCTCGACGCAGTCCAGGCGTATGTCCTTGAGCAGCGTCTCGATGAACTCAGCGTTCAGCTCGGCGTGTCCCAGCCGGAAGCCGATGCTGTCGACGCCCTTCATCAGGATGTCGAGGGCCTTCTTGTTGGCCTCCACGGGGTCGTCTACGACGATGTTTTGGCGGATGTACCATTCGTTCGAGTCCTTCTTGTTGCCGCGAACGAACGGGAACTCGCCCGGCAGTGCGTCGGGGGTCTTCAGGTCCTTCAAGTCCTCGCGGCGGTAGAAGGGCTGCACGTTAAAACCTTCGTTGGTTCTCCACACGAGCCGTTTCTGGAAATCGGCACCTTTCAGGTCCACCTCAATCTTGTCCAGCCATTCCTGGGTGGTAGGCGCCTGAAACTCGGTGAAGAGTTTCTCTTTGATGTTTGACATAGTTTGTAATTTAGTGATTATATATAATGTGTAATTATACTTGTCTGCAAAGGTACTACAATTTGCCATTCCAGCAAAACAATAAGATATTATTTATATTTCATTCACTTTTCGCCCTCTCCGGGGCGGGTTGGGCGTTGGGTGATGGGTATTGGGTAGTGGGTGTTGGCTGTTGGGTGATAGGTGGGACGCTCGTTTGATTCGTATCCCCACCCCCCAACCCCTACAGTGAACGCCATAACTCTTTTTCGTTTATTGTGCGGCCTGCGAGGCCGCCACCGCCAAGTTATAACACCCATCACCCCCAAAAAACATCCCGAAAATTTGTCAGATTCGATATTATGTAGTAACTTTGTACCCTGATTTAATGGGAGGTACGTGTCTGCATGGTGCTGACCGCCCCCCTTGGGTTAAGACAATTCATTCACATAAACTGCATTATACTATGAACCGTAACATTTCCATTTTCAGCCGCGCGGGGTTCTTGCCGCGCCTCCTGCTCGTTTGTCTGCTCGCCCTGGACGCCACCACCTCGATGGCATATACGGAATACTACAACCTGTGGGTATGCGGTGTGCGCGTCACCAGTGCTAACCAGAAAGATATCCCCGTTGGTTCGGGCAAAGCCTCCTACGCCCCCGACTACCATATACTGACGCTCGACGGTGTGAAATTCAGCTCGTCGAGGAGCGGAGACTACGCCATCAGCAACGGCAGTTATGGCTCGAACGTTGCCGGCGATGCGCTCCGCATCGATGTCGTGAGCGACTGCACCTTCGACTGCGCCGACCAGGGCCTGCACCTCAATGGTGGCGTCACCTACATCACTGGTAGCGGAAAGCTCATCGTGAAGTCCGGACACGAGGCCGCCGTGTGGATGGCCGACGGCAGCTCGCTCAACCTGAAGGATGCCGACGTGAGCTTCACCAGCAGCTCCGAGGCCGCCATACAGGGACAGTCGTGGTGGAAGTCGGAGGTGGTCAACGTATACCACTCACGCCTCGAGGCCTACTCGCCGACCTACACCACCGACCAGATATCGGAGCTGAACCTCGTGGACAGCCGCTTCGCCGACGTGGGCTCGCGGTTGGGCTCCCTGTTCGGATTCGACGCTACGCAGGGCGGCAGCGTCACCTATGCCGAGGCGGCCTACCAGGGACGGGTCATCATCGAACCTTACGAGCCTGCTGAGCCTACGGTAAAGAAGAAGGGCGACGTCAACGACGACAATAATGTGGATGTGGCCGACATTGCAAGCATCATCGACGTGATGTCGGGGAAAGTGGGCGACTCGGCCGCATCTGCCGACGTGAACAGTGACGGCAATGTGGACGTGGCCGACATTGCGATGGTCATAGACATCATGGCCGGAAAGCCTGTTGAAGAGCCTGTCGTGTATAACGTCCCCGAAGGTGTCCAGGCGGTAGACATGGGAGAGTACAACGGCATACTGTGGGCCAACATGAACGTTGGTGCCACGGAACCTTGGGAGGCCGGCCTCTACTTCGCCTGGGGAGAAACCGAGGGCCACACCGCCGACACCAGCGACGGGCGGATCTTCGACTGGTCCAGCTACAAGTGGATAACCAGCGGGCAGAGCGGCGAGTATTGGGTGAACAAGTATCAGGTGGATGACGGCTTAACCGATGGATGTTGGTACGAGTTTGACTGGGAAAAGGTGAACTACCGCTTCGTAGGTGACGGCAAGAGGGAACTGGAAAGGGCCGACGACGCCGCCCGCGCCAACTGGGGCGGAAAGTGGCGGATGCCCACCTGGTCGGAATTCGCTGTGCTGTGCGACAGGACCGACAACGAGCTGATTACCGTGAATGGCGTGACCGGGTGGCGCTTCACGAGCAAGATACAAAATGCCGACGGCACTTACAACTCTATTTTCCTCCCCGCCGCTGGCTTCCGCACTGGCATTTTGCTCAAAGGGAATAACTCCCAAGGCAGGTATTGGTCGAGTGACCTTTTTAATGATTGGACTCCTTCTGCACGCCCCATGTACTTCTATCCGTTTTATCCGGATGATCCGTCCAGTTATAAAATGGATCTGGGCTGGAAGGTGAGTCGCTTCATAGGGTGTACCATTCGCCCTGTGATGTTTAAGTAGTACATCTTCCCGTTCCGCTTGACCCGGCAAGGCTGAGGCCCTTATGCATCCGATAGGGACCGTCAGACCGGTAAATCCTGTCGGACAGCAGAAAAATCCCCGAAAGGTTTGGCCGTTCGGGGATTTCTTCGTAACTTTGCCACACAATTTTATAAATAGTAATTACTATGGCTTCGTCACTGCGCAAATACCCCGTTGGGATTCAGAGTTTCGAGAAGATCCGCTCCGACGGATATGTATATGTGGACAAAACCGCGCTCATCTACAAGATGATTACAGGCGGCTGCCCCTATTTCCTGAGCCGTCCGCGGCGCTTCGGCAAGTCGCTGCTGGTGGACACGCTGGCCAAGGTATTCGACGGCCGCCGCGAGCTGTTCGAGGCGTTCACCACGCGCCAGGGCATTGAGCAGCCCCGGCTGTTCATCGCCCAGAGCGACTGGGAGTGGGAGCGCTACCCCGTGCTGCGCTTCGACTTCAGCGCGGGTGACCTGACGACCATCGGGCAGCTCGACCGCTTCATCGACTTCACACTCTCCCGCTATGAGGAGCACTATGGCCTCACGCCCGGGGAGCGTGCCGACTTCAATGTGCGGATGATCAACCTCATCCACACCGCCGAACGTCAGGTGGGCCGCAAGGTGGTGGTGCTGGTCGACGAGTACGACAACTTCATACTCCACAGCCTGGGCGACGCCGACAAGCAGAAGCAGGCCCGCCAGCGCTTCCAGAACCTCTTCGCCCCGCTGAAGAGCGAGGACGAGCACCTGCAGTTCGTCTTCATCACCGGCATCTCGAAGTTTTCGCAGATGGGCATCTTCAGCCGTCTGAACCAGCTGATGAACATCTCCATGGCCCCGGACTACGAGACCCTCTGCGGCATCACCGAGGAGGAGCTCGTCACCGCGTTGCGTCCCGACATCGAGCAGATGGCCGCGAGGAACGGCCTGGACTACGACGCGATGTTCGACATGTTGAAGGCGAACTATGACGGCTACCACTTCAGCAGGACCAAGACCGATATATACAACCCGTTCAGTTTGTTCAACGCCCTGAAGTCGGGCGAAGTGTCCAGCTACTGGTTCGAGAGCGGTACCACGCGTGCCCTCATCGACATGCTGGCGCAGATGCCGAGGCTGGACATCACCGACGTGGATGGTGCGCCCTGTCTGGCCGAAGATTTCGACGTGGCTTTCGACAGCTACCAGTACCCCCTGCCCGTGCTCTACCAGAGCGGTTACCTCACCATCAAGGAATACCGCCCCAGCCGTGAGCAGTATGTGCTGGGCTTCCCCAACAGGGAGGTGCGCAAAGGGTTCTCCATCTGTCTCTACCGCTACGCCACCAACAGCTATCCCGGCGACCGTAACCGCTCAATGTTCCAGAACGCCTACCTCGACTTCCGCGACGACGGCGACCTCACTGCCTTTGTCGAGGCCCTGAAGGTGTTCTTCTCGGGTATGCCCTATATGCTCAACAGTGATAATGAGCAACACTTCCATGCCATTCTCTATACGCTCTTCGTCTCGTTCGGTGCCGACGTGGTGGCCGAGGACCTCTCGGCCAAGGGCCGCGCCGACCTGACGCTGAAGATGCCGAGGGGAATCTACGTAATAGAGCTGAAATATGACAAGAGCGCCGACGAGGCCCTGCAGCAGATTGACGAGCGCGGCTACGCCCGCAAGTACGCCATGGACGGCCGCCCGGTCACGAAGGTGGGCCTCGCCTTCTCCCGCGAAGAAAGGAATATCACCGAGTGGAAGAGCCGCGAGGAGACCGCCACGACGGATTAACAGGTAGGGCGGAGTCGTATTTATAATAGGTATATATTTGGCCGTATGAAAGAAAAGCCGTAACTTTGCAGCGCACACGTCGCCTCCTACTGCAAAGCGGAGTAATAACTATAAGTTATATCGTGAAGTCCGGACAAGATGCCGCCCTCTGGATGGCCGACGGCAGCACGCTCAACCTGAAGGACACCCACGTGAGGCTCACCACCAGCTCCGAGCCGGCCATAAAGGGACAGTCGTGGTGGAAGGCGGAGGTGGTCAACGTCAACCACTCCAGGCTCGAGGCTTACTCGCCGACCTACACCACCGACCAGATTTCGGACCTGAACCTCATCCGCAGCCGCTTCGCCGGAGTGGGCTCGCGGTCGGGAGACTTGTTCGGATTCGACGCCACGCAGGGCGGCAGCATCACCTACGATGAGGCGGCCTACCAGGGACGGGTCATCATCGAGCCCTACGAGCTCTATTTCTACAGTATCTATCTTGATGGAACTGAGATAACCAGCGAGAACATGGACGACCCCATGGGCGACGGAGCCTTCAGCTACGACCCCGAGAGCAACACGCTCACCTGGAAGAAGGACGCTGGCTGCACGATTCAGAACCACAATGAAGGCCTGACGCTGCAGGTGGCCGAAGACGTCGCGTCGACCTGTTCGGGCTCGGCCATCGAGGTCTACGACAACATGACCATCAGTGGGCCGGGCAAGCTGACCTGCAAGGGCAACATCTGGACCAATAGGGCACAGCTCACCATCGCCGACGCCAACGTGACGTGTGACCAGCTGTGCGGCAACGACGGGGCGGCGGACGCCCTCGTGGTGAAGAACGCCACGGTGAAGGCCACCCGCGTGTCGGCCTTCGTGGGACAGGACGGCCTGGTGGTCATCACCGGCGTCACCATCGAGCCGGTAACGCCGAAGAAGAAAGGCGACGTGAACAACGACAATAATGTGGACGTGGCCGACATAGCAAGCATCATCGACTACATGGCCGGGGCCACTATTCCCGATGCGTCAGCATCGGGCCGAGCCGACGTGAACGGCGACGGCAACGTCGACGTGGCCGACATATCGACGGTCATCGACATCATGGCCGGAAAGATTGTTGAAGAAGACCCAGTCATGGGCAGTGCCCCCGCTGGCGTAGAGGCCGTAGACCTGGGACTGCCCAGCGGCACACGGTGGGCCAGCATGAACGTCGGCGCCGAGAAGCCCGCGGGGACTGTGTTCGCGCCGTAATCCGAAAGTAGCACCCCCTAAAAACCCACCCCCTGCCCCTCCTCTTGGGAGAGGCAGGGGGTCTTACTCCTCCTCGTACTCAAAGTCGTCGAGGTCCTCGATGTCGTCAACCTCTTCTTCGTCGTCGAGGGCCTCGTCCTCGCCCTCGTCGGTCAGTTCCTGGAGGAAGATGCTCATGTCCTTGTCGCGGTGTACGAGGGTGTCCTCGGCGGTGATGGCCTGCAGCTTGTTGCTCTCGGCGTTGAGCTCGGCCCAGAGCACGTCCTTCAGCTCGTCGAGGTGATAGCCTGTGACGGCTGAGATAAAGACCACGGGCAGCGGTTCCAGCCCCTTCGCCTTCATGTCGGCCTCGAGCTGTTCGCGCAGCATGGCCTCCAGCTCCTGGTCGAGCAGGTCGCACTTGGTGATGGCCAGCACGCGGTGCTTCTTCAGCATCTCGGGGTTGAACTTCTCCAGCTCGCCAAGCAGTATCTCGTACTCGCGGCAGATGTTGTCGGTGTCGCCCGGCACCATGAAGAGCAGCAGCGAGTTGCGCTCTATGTGACGCAGGAAGCGCAGGCCCAGGCCGCGGCCCTCGGCGGCACCCTCTATGATGCCTGGAATGTCGGCCATGACGAACGACTTATTGTCGCGGTAGCCGACGATGCCCAGCGAGGGCTCCATCGTGGTGAAGGGGTAGTTGGCGATTTTCGGCCGCGCATTGGAGAGGGCCGAGAGCAGTGTCGACTTGCCCGCATTGGGGAAGCCCACCAGTCCGACGTCGGCCAGCAGCTTCAGCTCCAGGATGACGGTCATCTCCTGCATCGGCTCGCCGGGCTGGGCGTAGCGCGGCGCCTGGTTGGTGGCTGAGCGGAACTGGTAGTTGCCCAGACCGCCGCGGCCGCCCTTGAGGAGCACGATTTCCTGTCCGTCGTAGGTGACATCGCAGACGTACTTGCCCGTCTCGGCGTCGTACACCACCGTGCCGCAAGGCACGTCGATGTAGACGTCCTTGCCGTCGGTGCCGTGGCACTTGTCCTTGCCGCCGTTGCCGCCGTGCTCGGCAAAGATGTGGCGCTCGTACTTCAGGTGCAGCAGCGTCCAGTAGTTGTGGTTGCCGCGCAGGATGATGCTGCCGCCCTTGCCGCCGTCGCCGCCGTCGGGCCCGCCGTTGGGGTTGTACTTCACGTGCTTGAGGTGCATCGAGCCCCGGCCGCCCTTGCCCGAGCGGCACTGAATCTTTACGTAGTCTACAAAATTCGATTCCATTATTCTATCTTACTAATCTGCGTGCAAAGATACGAAGAAAAGCCCAAGCCGCCAAAGGATTCGCGAATTTTCAGCTCTACAGTATTATCCCTGGCCATTTCTTTGCCGCGTTATTGCTGTGCCAGCCACTCCTTCGGCGACAAGCCGGTGACGGCCTTGAACGTGCGGAAGAAGGTGGACTCGCTGGTGAAGCCCGACTCTGCGAACACGGCGGCGAGCTTTATGTCAGGCTGACAGCTCAGCAGTTGCTGAGCATGGCGAACGCGATATTCGGCAATGAACTGGGCGAAGGTGATGTTACGGCAGGCGCTCAGCGTGTCGGAGATGCTGGTGGTGCTAACCTCCAGTGCGGCGGCAATGTCCGACTGGCGCAGACGGCTCTGCAGGTAGGGTTTCTGCTCGTCCATGAACTGGCAGAGGCGTTCCATCAGTTCCTCGTCCATCAGTGTGCTGTCGGGAGGGTTGCTAATGTCGTTTTCTTTCTCCGGAACGTCAGTTGCGTAGTCTTCCTGTCCGCTTTCAGCAACGTTCCGCCTTCTCCGGACTCTATAAATAATGAATAGAGCGGCGGCTATGAGTGCCAGGACGCCGAACAGCCAGAAGGTTACGGCAGACGTGCCGGTGGACACTGGGGATTGCAAATCCCCTCCAACGCCCGATGCAGCATTGCCGGTGACGAAGCGGTAGAGCCAGACGGCAGAGAACGGCTTGTAGTTAGTGTTGGAGGTACCGCCGGCCAGGATAAGGTCGCCGTCGGGTGTCACTACGGGGGTGGCTACAGTGGACTGCTCCAGCGTGTCGGTGTAATAAAGGGTAAGAGTTGAAGGGCGGACGTCATAGTCGATGGCCAGCACATACTGGCGGCGGAACAGGCTGTCGACCCCTATGACGTAGCCCCGCTGACGTTCCCTGTCCACCACGACGGGCCCTTTATAGAAGACTGGTCCCCACTGGTTGCTCATCGGAACGGGAGTGGCCGTGGGCAGCAGGGTGAAACAGGTGTCGCTCATCAGGACGATGGCCAGCTGCCCGCTCTTGTCGATGGCCGTCAGCAGATAGGAGTAGTCGCCGATGCTACAGGCTTCGCTGTGGAAGGGCAGGTCGGTGTACACCAGGTGCCACTGCTCCAGCAATGGTACCCGGAAGGCGTCACCCTTCACACGGTCGGCCCAGGCGGTGTCGAGAGCAACGTCGCGGGTGCTGTTGCCACCGATGATAATGGCATTGTCGTTTGCCGTGGGCAGTATGTAGGGGTTTGAGTGTCCCTGCACCACGTCTTTGACATGCTGCACCTGGCTGTTGCCGTCGTAGCAGCCTATGGCATCGCCGGCGTAGTGGTTGCCGGCGATGATGACGCGCCCGTCAGGTAGTCGTGTGGCGTTGGCCAGCACGCGCCGCCGGTCCAGACAGCCGAAGCCCTTGAACGAGTGCGTGGCAGGGGTGTAGCTCTCCAGCGTAAAGGTCTGGCCCACACCAAGTTCCTCGGCGTGGCCGCCGCCGATGATGACCTCGTCCGAAGGCATGACCACGGCAAAGCCATTATCGTGGCTGTAAGCCGTTTGCAGCTGATGCCACTTGCCGCCAGAGAGATATTCGGCCGTCGGAGTGGGCACGAAGTTGGTGGTGTGTCCGCCCACCACGGTCAGCTCGCCGCCAGCGTAGAAGATGCTGTGGCCGCTGCGTGGAGTGTTGAGGTCGGGCAACCGCTCCGGCACGATGCGAACCATAGGGCAGCCACCGGCAGAACCGCCACTGGCAGGAAGCACGACGGCAAGCAGACAGAGCAACAGCAAAGCCCGATGCTGAAGTGCCGGGAACGGTGGCAAGGCCTGAGCCGGGAACGGGAGCAAGGCTCTCAAATCAGTCATCAGTACATTCACGTGGCAAAGTTACGGAATAATCCCCGAACCGCCAAACGATTCGGGGATTAATGTCGAATATGGTTATAAAAGCATGGAATCAGACGAGCAAGACTCCCTACTTGAACGCCACTGCCACGGTGATGTAGTTGGCGGGATTGGGTGTGAGAGTGAACACATGCTCGTCGATGTGGTCGAGAACGTCCTCCCTAAGTTCGCGGTCCCATTTATAGAACCACTCCTTGTAGGTGTAGTCGAACAGCGAGAACTTCAACCCTCCGCCCTGGGTGATGGTCCAGGCCTTGGCATATTTGGCATCGATGCCGAGGTCGGTAATATCTTCGTCTTCCTCACCTTCTCCGGGTGCCATCTCGACGATGGACAAGTCAGAGGCCACGTTGAGCTTGAAGATGTCGCTCGACTTGCCTAAGAAGTTCAGGTCGAAGTGGTTGTCTATCTTCAGGTTCTGTATCTTTGCCTTGCCGCTGTGGATAGCTGTGACGTCGTCGATGTCGAAGGAGACCATGATGTCTGAATCGACGATGTACTGGTCTTCACCGACTTCCTTCAGCTTGTTGCATTGCACGTGCAGCTTATTGCCGTTGCGTACTGTCTTTATCATCGGATAATTTGGCATTGTCACGCAAAGTGGGTCCAGTTCGCGTGGTTCTCCTTCTTCGTAGGTCGGCGATGATGCCTGTAAGCTTCCCGTAACGATGACGGCCGCAACCTCATCGGCTGTAGGTTCGACCTTGAATATCTCGAAGTCTATGCCGAGCAGCTTCATGTAGACCACGAGGGTGTAGGTATCGTCTTTGTTCAGTTTTGTCTTCGAGTAGATGTCGAAGCCCTCGCCCTTCTTGTCGGCCTCGAGGAAGGTTTTAGCTCCCGTCTGGTCGAAGTATGCCACGATGGGTCCTTCCCCCTTCGGTGCCCCGAGGCGAGTCCATTCGGCGCGATACTCGGCAAGCGAGCCCAGCAGGCTCTTTTCCCTTAGGTGAAGCGTGAGCGTTGCGTCGCCGTCCTTGGTGATGTCGATGAATTTATTGGTATTGATGTCAAATTGCGGGAATATCTTCCTCGAGTCTATGGGACTGCTGAATTCGGGCAAGTCCTTGCTCTTGACGTCGTGGCCCAGGAGGGTGAGGTCGAAGCCCAGCTGGTAGACCAGTGCCTGGCTGTAATCGAAGTCGGTGTATGCCATACGGTTCCATCCCAGGGCGTCGAGCGCTGACGAACCGAGGCAGAGGCTTGCGCCGACAGAGGGTATTGCCAAGGGTATGAGCGATGCCAGACCTTCGTTCTTGACCATCTCCACCAGGTCGAGCTTGGCGCTGACGCTCTCCTTCTTCATCACGTTCAGGCGGGCACGCACGGCGAGTGTCTTGCCGAAGACTCCGATGTTGCCGCCCATGGCCAGTCCGTAGTAGAAGTTGCCCTCGAACTTGGGCCCGAAAGAGAACTGTAGCGCATCGTCGGCCTCAGGGTCGAGTTCGCAATTGCCATCAATGTCGTATCCTTTCTGGTACATGAACTTTGCGTGGAGCGTGCGCGTGTAGCTGATGCTTGCCTCAAGGGAAATCTTGCCGTCGGCCTTCACCACGCCGTAGACATCGATGGAGGGAGTGAGCACGACGGGGCCGATGGGTATGGCGCCGCAGACGCAAGTGAAGAGGTGCAGCTTCTTTTGCCAGCCTTTGAATTCCTTCACGGTGAGCGACAAGTCGGCGCCAACGGTGACGTCGGCATCGAGCAGCACGCTGATGTAGTCCACCTCGTAGTCGGCAAAGGTGAAGACGTAGCGCATGGCCACGTCAATCGTCATCTTCGGCGTCAGCTCTATGTCCTTGCCCAGTTTCCAGCCGTGTTCAGGCAGGACGATGGGGTAGTTGATTTCGCCGCTGGCACGGGTGTCGTCGACTTCGCCACGCGAGAAACTGATCTCGTTGCCATCAGCGTCGTAGACATGCTCCACAAGACTGTTCAGCGGGATGTACTGTTCGGGAATGTTGATGTCCTTGAAGGCATCCTTCAGCTCAGCGTCACGGTAACTGACCACGTAGCCGCTGCCCGTCTCCTCCACGCCGGTCACCTTTGCCAGCAGACCGTCGTGCAGCTGCTTCGAGGGCGTGTTGATGATGAGCGTCTGCCCCACCTGCGGCTCATCGGCGCTGAGGGGCAGGGTAAACTTGTGGCCCAGCGTGTCTACGTTGCTGATTTCCTTCGCTGTCGCCTCGGGCACGAGGACGGCGTCGGGAGCCATCTCGTAGGTGATGTTCGAGAGCACCGGCACGTTGGGGTCGATGATGTTGCCTCCAGGATTCTCCTTCTTGCCGTCATTGTCGTCGTCCTTGCTACAAGCGGCGAACATTCCGGCCACAAGCACTATGGCCGTGAGGGCAGCCAGCAGTCTGAATAGTTTTCTTCTTTTCATGTCAATCAATGATTAAATGATTATATTATTCAAGTTTCGCATTCGCTCAACTTCTGTAGTTAGAAGTAGTTAGAAGTAGTTAGAGGTAGTTAGAAGTCATTAGTTTGTCCTCTCAGGCGTTTAGCAGCGTCAAGTCTATCGACTTTTAACTACTTCTCCTTCGAATAGCTTGCTGCAAAGGTAGCCAAAAAGAACGTAAGGAGACGGGCAAATATACAGAAATCGACTCTCATTCCGCGGAATGAGAGTCGATTTGACAGAATGGGAGTCGATTTGGAGCTTATTCCTTGCCAGTGATATGGTCCACGGCGTCGCGGGCCTCATCGTTGAGGTTGACGTTGCGGGTGGTCTTTGCCTCGATGGTTCCGGCACGCATGATGTCGGCCATGTCCACGCCGGTTGCAGACTTCAGCACGTCGAAGGCCTGCTTGATGGCCACGGGCACGCCGCCGCTCATGGCTGCCACGCCGGCGCCGCTGTCCTGTCCGCCGCTGTATACGTGGACGTCCTTGATGGCGGCGATGGGCTTGGCCACGTTCTCCACCACCTGCGGCAGCACCTCAATCATCATCTGCATCACGGCGGCGTTGTTATACTTCTTGTAGGCCTCGGCCTTCTTGTCCATGGCCAGTGCCTCGGCCTCTCCCTTCTTCTGTATGGCGTAGGCCTCGGCCTCTCCCTTGGCCTTGATACCGATGGCCTCCTGCTCCAGACGGTAGCGAACGGCGTCCGACTCGGCGTTCTGTGCCAGTGCGCGCTGCTCGGCCTCGTATTTCTGAGCCTCGGCCACGCGCTTGCGCTGCTCCAGGTCGGCGGCGGCGTCCTTCTCCACCTTGTACTTGTCGGCATCGGCTTTCTTCTCAATCTCGGCAGCCAGCTGGTTCTGCTTAATCTCAATCTGCTCCTTCGAGAGAATCTGCTCGCGCTTGGTCTTCTCAATCTCGGCCTCCACGGTCTTGATGTTGATGGTCTTCTGCTGCTCCTGCTGCTGAATGGCGTAGGCAGC